>JBJEKG010000232.1:1785-8980 GCA_051878535.1 Muribaculaceae bacterium | reverse complement strand
ACGCAATGGCTAAACGCTTCCGCCTCACCGGTCCACAGCTGTCGGGCATCACCTTTGGCTTGGTGGTGCTCCTGCTGACCGCCTTGGCCGCCCACCGCGGCTGCTCAGCCCCACAGCAGCAGACCGTGGTGGTGGTCGACACCGTCATCCAACCCGACACAGCCCGAAAAGCGCCCAAGAAAAAACGCAGTCGCAAGCCGCGCGCAAAGAAGCCGGCCACGCCGCCTCAGCAGCGCGACTTCCTCGCCGACACCGTGGTGGAGAGGTAAGAGTGGAGGACCATCCGGGCGGTGGAGTCTCACGCAGATTTTGCAGATCTTTTCGGAGTTGACAGTCCGGCGGGGCGCCGCTTGCTTGTTGCAACATATCGCGTTTGTCGGCAGTCGTGATGCTATTCTTTGGCGAGACGGTGCACCCAGAAGTCGGTCTTGGTGCGTTTGCCTTCGTAGGTGCCTTTGATTTCGAGTTTTTGGAGCGCGAAATGGTCGATAGGCAGCAGCACGAACTCGAATGTGTTGGCATCAAGTTGGGTTACCAAGCATGCCACTTCGCCCATGGTGTATTTGCCTTCGTAGGCCACGGAACCCATCGACACATCGTCGCTGTTGGTGCAGCGTACCACCACACGTTCTTCGTTCACGACGTCCTCGTCGGTGGTGATTCCGAACGTCTTGGGCAGTCCGCATCCGGGGTCGTGCGAGACAAAGGATGTCTCAATCTTGTCGGGATTGGAGTTCGACACCACTTCCCAGTCGAGCAAATCGGGGCAAAAAAAGAGTGAGATTATCGGTGGTGGGGTTATTCTTCGGCGATGGGGACGCAGCGGTCGGGGTAGCGGGCGTTGATGGTGGGGGAGTGGCCGAGGAGCCATTGCAGGGGGGCTTGTTGCGGGGTGATGTAGACGTAGTCGGCGCCGTCGGCGCCGCGGAATCGCACGCAGTGGAGCACGTTGATGTCCAGGCGCATGCCGTAGTCGATCTTGCCGGCGGTGATTGGGAAGGCGAAGCACTCCTGCATGGGTGCGACGAAGTAACCGCGGTAGCAGCGCACGCTAAGGTTGCCCGGCACCGGTTCGCCCATGCCGGCGCGGTATTCGGCCAAGGCTCGGGGCAACACCTCCGGCCGCGGGAGGTTGTAGTAGTCGGCCATGTTGCCGGTGTGCCAATAGTAGCTGTACAGCCCGGTGTAGGGTTTGCCGAACGCCAGTACCGGGGCGTCTTGCGGCAGCAGAATGTCGGCCACGATGGGTCGCTCGTCACCTTGTGTGCGCTCGTATTCGGCCACGATGAATCGCTCTTGGCGGTAGATGGTGAAGGCCAACGGTACGGCCACAGCCAAGTGGGTCAACACAAAGGCCCACACCACGACCGTGAACGCTACCGCCCCGCGTCCGCGGCTGCGTATGCCGCGCCACAAACCGAGCAGCAGGTGCACTATGCCCACGTAGGCCAACAGGTAGATGGGCCACGCGGCGCGGATGGCTTGCGACACCACTATCGACACGGCGCAAACGCCTGCATAACACGCAATTAGCACGGTGAACGGATGCAATACGCGCCGACGCATTCGCCGCACACACAACGAGGCGATGGCCAGCAACAGGAACGCACCCGAGGCCACGTGCCACCACAGTATGTGGTACTCTTCGGGCAACGGGTGCACCCGATGCCAATAGCCGGTGCGGTTGATGACCGACGGCGACAGCATCACCCATGCGCTCCCTATCAGCAAGCCCACAGCCAACGCCAACACATCCGCGCGGCGATGGCGGCGACTGAACAGTAGCAACACCACCATGCCGCCCAACAGTGGCAGTGAGAATATCTCGTGCCACGCGCCAAACAGTATGCCCACCAGCGCCATCAGCCACGGGCGGCGATGCTGCAACCGGCTGAGCCACAGCATCAGCCACAGCATCACGGGCGTGGGCCACAGGTAGTTGTAAGCGAACACTGCCGTGAACATATACTCCCACCAAGGCAGGGCCAGCACAAAGGCTGCAGCCACCACGGTGAAGGCCACAGGCCGGCGCCAAGGACGTGGCCCGCCCACCATTTGCCCTAACAGCAGCAGCGACCACGCCACCGCCGCCGTGGATACCAATGCCGGAATCCACCGCGGCAGAAAGAGCGTCAGCGAGCCGAGAATGTTGCACAGCCGCGAGTTGTCGTTGTAGATATGCCATCGCCAGCACTCGCAGAAGCCCTGCAGCCAGTCGATTGAGCCATCGGCGGTGCGTCCATTGTCCAACACGCCCGCCATGAACCAGTAGTCGTCGCCGGCGCGCGGCATCGCTAAGTACATCAGACCGAACGCCATGGTTACAGCGGCCACTAAGCCGTAGTAACAGTAGCGAGCATTCAGGAATGATAAAAGGCCTCCTGTTCTCCTGCTTAATCTCCTGTTCTCCTGTGAGTTAGCCATGAGGTTAGTTCACGCGGTTTTGCGGCTGTCCGGCGATGAAGGCGGCCAAGTTGGCCACGCTCACATCCAGCAGGCGATGCCGAGCGGTGACCGACTGCCACGCGATGTGAGGAGTGATGAGCAAACGCGGAGCATCGCCCGCGGTGAGGTCGGTTGCCAACAAAGGGCAGTCGGCCGTGGGCGGTTCGGTGGCCAATACATCCACAGCCGCGCCGGCGATGAGGCCGCGGCGCAGCGCTTCGGCCAAGTCGGCCTCGTTGACAATGGGACCGCGAGCAGTGTTGATGAGCACCGCTGTCCGCTTCATAGCGGCGAAGGCGGATGCGCCAAACAGTCCGCGAGTTTGCTCGGTGAGCGGCGCGTGGATGGTGATGACGTCGGCCTCGGCGAGCATCTGGTCGAAGCTGACCTTGCGCACGTAAGCCGGAATAGCGTCGGCCGTCTTCGAGGTGGGCGAGATGACGTGCATACCGAAGGCGTGGGCAATGGCCGCCACCCGCGAGCCGATGTTGCCCAAGCCGTACACGCCCATGGTGAGACCTTCCAGCTCCTCAATCGGACCCATGGTGAAGGAAAAGTCGGGCGAGGCCACCCAGCGACCGGTGGCCACCGCCCGCGTGTAGCGACCGATGTTCACCTTCAACTGCAGCAACAGCGCGAACACCGTCTGCGCCACCGAAGCAGTGCTGTAAGCCGGCACGTTGCACACGGCGATGCCTCGGCGCGATGCGGCCGCGAGGTCGATGTTGTTGTAGCCCGTGGCCAATTCGCCGATGAAGCGCAAGCGGGGTAGGGCATCAATCACCTCGGCCGTCATGTTGATTTTGTTCACAAACACAGCCTCGGCATCGGCAGCCCGCGCCACCACATCCTGTGGCGCAGTGCGCTCATACACAGTCAGTTCACCGAGCTGTTCGAGCCCTTCCCAGCTCAAATCGCCGGGATTAGCCACATATCCATCCAAAATTACAATCTTCATAATCAGAAATTTTCTGCAAAGATAGCAAATTTTTGCCGAACGCGCAAGCGCCCCACCCATAGGGCTCGACTACCCATTGGGTAAAGACAATTTTTCACGATGTCCGAGCGGCGCGGCGTCTTGTTGCATTGGCTTAGAACTCATGTTGGTCATTTTACAACCGAGCGAGTATAAATCCGCTGGTTTTGTGCGGATTTATACCCGTTCGGGATTGAGAATGGACAATGATTATTCGTTGATGTAGGGCATGATTTGCTCGCGCCAGATGAGGTACCCGGGAGCGAGCAGGTGCAGGCCGTCGTTGGTGAGTTCGCGGCGCAGGTTGCCCTCGCCGTCGGCGAAATGTGGGTAAAGATTAATCCATGTTACGCCCAATTCGGCCGCACGCAGTTGCAGTAGGCGGTTGATTTCGCGGATAACGTCTTCCTTGCCATCGAGGCGGTGGTAGCGCTCGAACGACTGGTTGATGGGCAGCAGCGACTGCAGGTACACGCGTGTGGAGGGTGATTCCTGGCGGATGCGCAGCAGGATTTTGACGATGCCGTCGACCACCTCTTCAGCCGAGAGGTCGTGGCTGACGTCGTTCACGCCCGTGAGCAGGAAGATTTTGGCCGGTTGGCCGCGGAGCACCGAGCCGAGGCGCTGGTAGATGCCTTCGGCGGTGTCGCCGTTGATGCCGCGGTTCACCACCAGCGGATTGCCAAGCAGTTCGCGCCATTCGCAGCCGTGGGTGAGACTGTTGCCGAGCATGACGATATTGTCGGAGCGCACGCCGAGTTGGTCGAACAGCGTGGCGCGTTGGCCATAGAGTTCGCCGAATTTGGGGTCGGGAACGAACGAGGACGTCTGCGCCGACAGCGCCAAGGCTGTCAGCACAGAGAATCCGAGTAAGAGTTTGCGCAACATAGCCGAATTATTCTTCAACCACGCCGCGGTAAGCGTCGACAGCGGCTTTCACCGAGCCGTGCATCAGCAGCAGACGTTTAGCTTCGTCGTAAGTGAGTTTGAGTTCGTCGACCACCATGCGGGTGCCGCGGTCCACGAGCTTGGCGTTGGTGAGTTGCATGTTAACCATCTTGTTGCCTTTGACGCGACCCATCTTAATCATGACGGTGGTGGAAATCATGTTGCAAATCATCTTTTGGCCGGTGCCCGATTTCATGCGCGAGGAACCGGTGACGTATTCCGGACCAACCACCATTTCGATGGCGATGTCGGCGGCTTCGCTCACGGGAGCGTCGGGGTTGGAGGTGATGGCGGCGGTGAGGATGCCGTGAGCGCGGCAGTCGTTGAGTGCACCGATTACGTAAGGAGTGGTGCCTGAGGCTGCGATGCCGATGACGGTGTCCTTTTCGTTGATGTTGAACTGCTGGAGGTCGAGCCAACCTTGTTTGGTGTCGTCTTCGGCGTTTTCAACGGCGTTGCGCAGGGCGGTGTCGCCGCCGGCGATGAGGCCGATTACCCACGAGGGGTCCATGCCGAATGTGGGAGGGATTTCCGAAGCGTCGAGCACGCCGAGGCGGCCCGAGGTGCCGGCGCCCATATAGAAGATGCGGCCACCGCGTTTCATGCGGGCCACGATTTCAGTGACGAGTTTTTCGATAGCGGGGATAGCTTTCTCCACGGCGAGGGCCACTTTTTTGTCCTCGGTGTTGATGTCGTGAAGAATTTCGCCAACGGATTTTTTCTCAAGGTCGTTGTAGAGCGAAGATTGTTCGCTGATTTTTACGAATGCCATAGTAGTTGCCTTATATTATTGTGTTAGATTGCGGTGTGGAACTTGATAAGACCTTCCATGGGGCTCTTGATGATGGAGCCGACGGTGCAGCCACATTGAGCGGCGGCTTCTTCGAGCACCTCGCGGTAATAGTAAGCGATGGAGCCGATGAAGTTGACGCTGAGCTCGGAGTAGTTCTTGTACTGCTGGATGTTGCGCACGAAGAACGCCTTGAACGAGTTGAGCACCAGCGCGTGGATTTCGGGGCGGTCGATGTTTTGGATAAGGAACGGAGTGATTGAAGCGAGGAAGCGGTTGCCTTGCGGTTCCTTGTACACGCGGCGGATGATTGTCATGCGGTCGAGTTCGTATTGTTGGAGGAACTTCTCGCACAGGTCTTTGGGCAGTTGGTTTTTGAGCACGTCGCCGATGAGGAGTTTGCCAAGCACAGCGCCCGAGCCTTCGTCGCCGAGGATGTAGCCCAGCGGCGACACGTTGTCGCAGATTTTTTCGCCATCGTAGTAGCAGGAGTTGGAGCCGGTGCCCATGATGCAGGCGATGCCGGGCGTGCGGCCGCAGAGGGCTCGAGCGGCAGCGAGCAGGTCGGTGTGAACTTCTACGATTTTAGTGTCGGGGATGTTGGCTTGGATGGCGCGAGCCACGTTGCCGCAGACTTCGGGCGAGATGCAACCGGCACCGTAGAAGTAGACTTCTTCGATGGGGTAACCGGCCATTTCGGGCGCGAGTTCGTCGGCCAAACGAGTGCGCATTTCTTCTTCGGTGAGCATCACGGCATTCATGCCGAGGGTGAACACTTGTTTTTCAACTTTTCCGTTGTTGAGCAGACACCAGTCGATTTTGGTGCTGCCGCAGTCAGCTACGAGTATCATATCTTAATGTATATTTTGTTTCGGTAAAGGATTAAGCCCACAAGCCAGTTGAGGGCGACGAATGAGAGTGCGAAGATGAGTGATGCCAAAGTTTCGTCGCCGCCAACCGCGGGGATGAGCGATTGGTAGGCCCAACCTTTGATGCTGATGAGGCCTGATTCGGCAGCGGCGTAGGGGATTTTGATAGCGCCCAAGGTGATGGAGAGCACCCCGGCGAGGCAGTAGAGGAACAGGGGGTTGATGCCGAACACTTCGAAGAATCGGCACCAGCGGTTGTGGCCTTTGATGTCGATAATCCAGATGAGCAAGCCAAGGAACGACGAGGCTAAGCCGCAGGTGGTGAGCACGAAAGTGGGCGACCAAACTTTCTTGTTGATAGGCAGGCCGTAAGAGAGCAGCAGGCCTGCGAAGGTGAGGCAGGTGCCTACGATAAACAGACGGTTGATTCGTTCATGATTGTCCTTGGTGCCGAGGATGAGCGAGCCGCAGAGGAAGCCGATGAGCATGTGAGCGATGGCCGGCAGAGTGGAGAGCAGGCCTTCAGGGTCGAGCTTGAGGGTGACACCTCCGACGGTGTCGGCATACAAGTGGTCCGCACCGAGGACGTTGTTGTCGATAATATAGATAATGTTAGATTCTGAGAATTCGTATCCGTGGCCGAATATCAGGGCGAAAGAATACAGCACCAAGATTGCGGCGATGAGCCATGGCAGACGATGCTTGCCCAACCACAGGGCCAAGAGTGACCCGAAGCCGTAGCACAGAGCCAAGCGAGGCATCACACCGAGGATGCGGATGTGGTCGAAGGTCCACACGCAGTCGATGAGCGGTTTGCCGCCGAAGATGCCGTACATAAACTTGCTGAACCACGCGATGCCGATGCCGATGGCGAAGATGACCACAGTGCGGATGGCTATTTTCTTAGCGGCCGCCCATGAGAAGCTGAAGTCGTACTTCCGCAGGGAGAAGTACGTGCTGACACCCATGATGAACATGAAGAAGGGGAACACGAGGTCGGTGGGTGTGAAGCCGTTCCACTCGGCATGGCCGAGCGGGGTGTAGATGTGGCCCCACGAGCCGGGATTGTTCACCATAATCATTCCGGCGATGGTGATACCGCGGAGGATGTCGAGAGCGAGCAGACGTTTTTGTTGTGCCATTGTTTCGTTTAGCGTTTATCGTTTA
>JBJEKG010000232.1:0-1685 GCA_051878535.1 Muribaculaceae bacterium | reverse complement strand
GAGAGCGAGCAGACGTTTTTGTTGTGCCATTGTTTCGTTTAGCGTTTATCGTTTAGCGTTTATCGTTTATCGTTTATCGGGGTTACGGTTTGGGGGTGGTGTGGGCATCGACTAAGTAGGCGATGGATTTGTAGGGGATGCCGCTGTTGTGAGTGAGGCCGATTTCGCAGGTGCGGGAGTTGGAGTAGCCTTGTTTCACACCGTTGGCCTCGATGACCGGACGGAGCTTGCGCAGCGCCCAGCGGTTGAGCTCGGGCACGGTGAAGCCTTTGTCGCCGGCGAAGCCGCAGCAGCCCACTTCGGGCGGTACTATCACGTTGGTGGAGCATCGGCGAGCCAAGTCGATGATGACGTTGGCCAAGCCCATGCGGCGGGTGGAGCAGGTGACGTGCACGGCCACCGGTTCGGAGGTGGTAGTGAACTGCAGGTGCGGTGCCAAGAAGGTGGCGATGAACTCGGCCGGTTCGTAGAGGTGCATCGACTTGATGTGGTCGCGCATGCGGTGCAGACACGGACTTTGGTCGCACAATACCGGGTACTGTCCGCCTAACGAAGCCTCCCATAAAGCGGCTTCGAGCTTGGAGGTCATTTGGTCGGCAATTTCCGGCATGCCCTTGCTTTCCCAAATCATGCCGCAGCAGAGTTGGTCCATGTTTTGCGGGAAGACCACGCGGTAACCGGCCTTGTTGCAGAGGCTGAGCATGGTGTCGACCAGCGGAGCGATGGTTTTGCCCGGTTCGGGGGTGACGCCCATTGTGCGGTTAAGGCACGATGGGAAGTACACCACCACGCGCTCGGATGCCGGTTGGGGTGTAGCCAAGGTGCGGGATATGGAGTAGGGTGCGGGTAGGGCAGCAGTCCACAGCGGCAAGCCCAGCTTGTGCAGACCTTCGCCGATGGAGTTGACCATGGAATCGCCTGCCAGCTCGTGTATAAATTGCGCAGTACCGAGAGCAAAGCGCACACCCGATGCGATGCCGCCGATATGGTTAGCGGAGAACTCGCCGATGCGGTAAGCGAACGAACCCTTGGGGTGGAGTTGTTCGCGCAACACGTGCACCAATTCGCCGGTATTGATTTTCATCGGACAGGAGGTGCTGCACAGGCCGTCGCCGGCGCAGGTTTGTTCGCCCAAGTAAGCGAATGCACGTTCCAAGCGAGCCACGCGCGCTAAGGCGTCGGGGGTGCCGAGCGCACGCAGGCGAGCCAACTCGCGCACGATGACGATGCGCTGACGGGCGGAGAGAGTGAAGCCGCAGCTCACGCAGTTGACTTCGCAGAAGCCACATTCGATGCACTTATCCACCAGCGGGTGCACCGGCGGCAGCGGTTTCATGTTCTTTATGAAGCATTCCGGGTCGTCGTTGAAAATCACGCCCGGATTGAGGATGTTCATTGGGTCGAAAGCCGATTTGAGGCGACGCATCAGGGAGAAAGCCTTGTCGCCCCACTCTTTAGCCACGAAGGGGGCCATGTTGCGGCCGGTGCCGTGTTCGGCTTTGAGCGAACCGTCGTATTTGTCGACCACCAACTGCTCAACCATCTCCATCATACGACGATATTTGTCGATATCCTCCTGGGTTTCAAAGGATTGACCGATGATGAAGTGGTAATTGCCTTCGAAGGCGTGGCCGTAGATGCACGCGTCGCCGTAACCGCTGTCGTGCAACAGTTGCAACAGGTCC
>JBJEKG010000231.1:0-9011 GCA_051878535.1 Muribaculaceae bacterium | reverse complement strand
CTTCCAAGGGCGAACTGCGCAAATTGAACGTGACAGCCGGCATAGGCGGTCGCTCCTACATGAATTGGATGAAAGTGCCCTCGCGGCTGGAAGCCTTCTGCCAAGAGCTCAACATGCGGCGCAAAGCTGTCGACCCCACCGATGTGGTCGCAGTCTATGAACTAAGCTTTTGGGCACACTACGAATTAGTGACCATCCACCCATGGGCCGACGGCAATGGCCGCGTAGCTCGCCTTCTGATGAACCTACTCCAAATAGAATACGGTTTGCTGCCGGTCAAGGTGCTCAAAGAAGACAAACTCGACTACATCCAAGCGCTTATCGACACCCGCGATGCCCACGACATCAACATCTTCACCAACTTCATGACACGCCTCCACACCGACCACCTCCGCCACGACATCGCCAGCTTCGAAGCCTCAATCCAATAACACATTTCCTTGACAGCAACGCCATTTAAGCAGTTGTAAAACAGTCCTATCCGCCTCCAAAATTTGTAGTATTTGTATTCACAAATCATAATTTCCAACAGTAATCATCGGCGATAGTTGGCAGTCTAAAAAATATTTACTAACTTTGCAATGTGAATACAACCAACATTCAAACCGGCTATATACCTTAATAATAGTGTTTAATATGGATGTGAAGACTCTCGACTTTCTAACATACTGCATCAGCAAACTTACAAGTGAGCTGAACCTGCCGCAGAATGAAGTATACCGACGCCTTAAAGTGTCGGGTATACTCGATGGTTATCTCATTCCATCATACGATGTGCTGCACACATTCGGCTCGCGCTATCTAATGGATGACCTCACCGACTTTATGCGAGAGAAAGGAGTGCTGTAATGAGGTTGTACCATACGTCATACACATCTGTCGACAAACCGGATATCCACCATTCGAGATCATTCCTCGATTTTGGCAAGGGCTTTTATCTCACGTCTATTTACCAACAAGCCGAGCGCTATGGTATGCGATTCCTTCGCCGCGGTAGCCGTGCATGGCTATCTGCTTACGACTTTAACTACAATGCCGAGGAATGGAATATTTTGAAATTCGACTCATACAATCTTGATTGGCTTGAATTTGTATCCTTGTGTCGTGCAGGTAAAGACACCTCAAACTACGATATGGTAGTTGGAGGTATTGCCAATGACCGAGTAATCCAAACTCTTGACCGCTTTTTCCTCGGAGAACTGTCAGAGGACGAGACGCTTGGCCTTCTTAAATATGAGAAGCCTAACATCCAGTATTGCATACGGTCGCAGCAAATGATCAACCGATGCTTAACCTTTATCAATAGCATTGAGTTATGAGCGAAGAAGGTATTATCTGCTTGCGCGCAGCTAAAAACTCGCATATCATTCAGGCTATCAGCGAGTTGTATAACATATCGCTAACCGAGGCCGCCGACATATTCTATCAGTCGGAGACTTCGCGTTTAATCGAAGAGGGTGTAGCCGACCTGCATTGTCGCAGCGACAAATACCTCGCCACTGTGGTGTGGGACGAGTATACCGAACAGAATTTTTGTCGTTAGCCATACTTAGTAACTCCCGGCTATCCATCAACAGAAGAGAAACAAATTAACGAATCAACAAATAAAAGTGTTGCGTTGAAAAAATCGTTATTTCGTTGTTTCGTTCCTTCGTTTGACCCGCCGGAACAGCTTTTGCGCATTTTTTTTGCCGCCCACGCTTGCACGGGCGCGGATTATTTGCTAAATTTGCAGTTAAAATTTGATAATCCGATGATTAAACGTTTCTTTATAGGCCTTGTGATGGCTCTGAGCGCCGTGGGCGGTTGCTCAGCTGCTTCCGGTGACTTGTTCCCCTATCCCACACCGCCCGAAGGTGTGGACAATCTTTACGACCGCTGCGACTGGATAATCACTCGCTTCTGGAATCAGTGCGACTTCAAATCCGCTTTCTCGCGTCAGGATGCACTCAACGCCACTTTTGGCGACTGGGTGGGATTCATGCCTTACGCCCATGCCGACACGGTGCACGCCGCCATCGACCGCCTGCTGGAGCGCCTCCGCAAGCAGCCCAAACAACTGTTGGGCATCGCCCGTATGGCCGAAAACTGGACCTACTGCGACACCGCCCCCATCTTCAGCGAAGAAATCTACTACCCATTTGCCGCAGCCGTGGCGCGCAACAACAAAATATCAGCCGCCGACCGTGCCCGCTTTGAGCAGCACGTGCGCATCATCGACAACACCCGCGTCAATCAGCCGCTCACTCACCTCGAGTGGGTCGACCGCCAAGGTCAACCCGCATCCATCACCTCGGTGCGCACTCAGATGATTGTGGTGATGTTCAACAACTCCGACTGCGACGAGTGCGCGCTCGCCCGCGTGCGCCTCTCGGCCGACATCAATATGCAAGCACTCATCCGCGCCGGCGTGCTCACCATGGTGTGCCTCGAACCGACGGATGCCACCCCGGAATGGCTATCCGCCGCCCAATCGCTGCCCGACAACTGGGTGGTTGGCGCTTCGGCCGATGCCGATGAATGGTTTCCCCTGCGCCTATCGCCCGAAATCTACCTACTCGATTCGCGCCACAAGGTCTTGGCCAAAGGCATCACCGTCGACGGCCTGATGGCCGCCATGTATCAACTCCGTCAAAACGCCGGCCTATGAAAGTAGCTGCTCTGATTTCCGGCGGGGTGGATTCGGCTGTGGCCGTGCACCGTTTGGTGGAGCAAGGCCACGACGTGCACCTCTTCTACATCCGCATCGGTCGCGATGACGGCACCGGCGACTGCTCCGCCGACGAAGACATCGAAATGTGCCAGCTCATTGCCGCACGCTACCACCTCCCCTTCGAGGTGGTGCCCCTGCACGATGAATACTGGGAACACGTGATGCGCTACGCCCTCGACACCGTGCGCAGCGGCCTCACACCCAACCCCGACATGATGTGCAACCTCATCATCAAATTCGGCTACTTCGAAGAGCGCTGGGGCCACGAGTTCGACATCACCGCCTCGGGCCACTATGCCTCCACCGAAATCGATGCCGATGGCCACAAGTGGCTCACCACCGCCGTCGACCCCGTCAAAGACCAAACCGACTTCCTCGCCCGCATCACCTACAAGCAGCTGCAACACATCATCTTCCCCATCGGCGACCTTCCCAAAAGCGAGGTGCGCCGCATTGCCATGGAGACTCGCCTGCCCAACGCCACTCGCAAGGATTCGCAAGGCATCTGCTTCCTCGGCAAAATCAACTATAACGACTTCATCCGCCGCCACTTAGGCGAGCGCCCCGGTCCGATTATCGAGTTCGAGACCGGTCGCGAATTGGGCACCCACCGCGGCTTCTGGTTTCACACCATCGGCCAGCGCAAAGGCTTGGGCCTCAGCGGCGGACCTTGGTACGTGGTCAAGAAAGACGTGGAGCGTAATATAATATATGTGTCGGGCGGCTACGACACCGACAAGCAATATGGTCGCCGCCTCCACCTCGCCGAAACGCGCTTCATCACTCTCGACCCGTGGAAGGACCAAGAGTGCAACGGCGTGGAGATTCGCTTCAAGAACCGCCATACACCCGCGTTCCTCTCCGCCCGCCTCACCCGTCTGGACGGCGAGGGCGAATACGTAATCGAATCCGACACCCCGGTGCAAGGCATCGCCCCCGGACAGTTTGCCGTAATCTACGACCCAACGGCTCACCGCTGCCTCGGCTCGGGCATCATCTCCGGCCAAAACCTTCAATAGCACAGCGAGTTATGGATAACGACCAACGAGTGCAACTGCGAGTGATGGGCATCTCATACACCCAACTGCAAATGGGTGCATTCGCCCTGATTATGGCCGAAGTCGACGGGCCTTACCGCATCCCCATCATGATTGGCGAAGCCGAAGCCAAGTCAATCGCCATGGCCTTCGAAGGCATCGACCCGCCGCGGCCCCTCACCCACGACCTGCTGCTAAGCATCCTCAACCAATTGGATGCCAAGCTGAAGGAAGTGTTCATCTACAAGTTCGACAACGGCATCTTCTCCTCTGAGCTGACCATTGCCGCCGGCGACCGCACCTTCACCGTGGACTCGCGCACCTCCGACGCCGTAGCCTTGGCCGTGCGCACCTCCGCCCCCATCTGGACCACCCCCGCCATCATCAGCGAGGCCGGTTTCATCATCAACGCCACCACCTCGCGCCTCGAACGCGAACAACCCGATGCCGACACCTCATCCCAGCACAGCGACCAACCCGCCGACTCGCTGGAACAACTCGAGCAGCTACTCCAAAAAATGGTCGACGACGAAAACTACGAAGAGGCTGCCCACATCACCAAAATCATCGAAGAACGTAAAAAACAAAACAAACCTTAAATCTCTGACTATGAATAGTTTGAAAACGCGTTTAGCCGCGTTGAGCTTCCTGGAATTCGCCGTGTGGGGTTCGTATCTGATCTCCATGGGTCAATATCTTTTTAACGTTGGGTTAGTCACCCACATCGGCTGGTTCTACACCGTGCAAGGCATCGTGTCGCTGTTCATGCCGGGCATCATCGGTGCCGTAGCCGACCGCTACGTGCCCGCCCAACGCATGCTCTCCATCTGCCACTTCATCGCAGCCGCCGCCATGGCCGCTTGCGGCATTTACGGTGCCCAAGCCGGCGCAAACGTCAACTTCTCCACCCTATTCACATTCTACACCATCTCAGTGGCATTCTTCATGCCCACCATCGGATTGAGCAACTCGGTGTCGTTCAACGCGTTAACCCGCGCCAACCTCGACACCAACGTCCACTTCCCGCCCATCCGCGTGTGGGGCACCGTCGGATTCATCGCCGCTTCGTGGATTGTCAACTTCATTCACATCGATGGCGTGTCAATCCAAGAAACCTACCACCAATTCTATCAGTGCGCCATTTTCGGCTTGATTATGGCTCTGTTCTCGCTATCGATGCCTCACTGCGAGGTCAACCGCGCCAAACGCTTCTCCCTGTCGGAAGCGTTGGCCCTGCCCGCATTCAAGCTCTTCCGCCGCAAGGAAATGGCCATCTTCTTGATTTTCAGCATGCTACTCGGTGTATCGTTGCAAATCACCAACGGTTTCGGCTCCACCTTCATCAAATTCTTCGGCGAAACCAAACTGCCCGAGTTCAAAAACGTCTTCTCAGATAATCCCACCCTGCTGATTTCGCTGTCGCAGTGTGCCGAAGCCCTGTGCATCCTGCTCATTCCCTTCTTCATGCGCCGCTTCGGCATCAAAGGCGTGATGTTCATCGCCATGATAGCTTGGGTGCTCCGCTTCGGCCTATTCGGCATCGGCGACACCAACTTCCCCGGTGTTCTTGCCCTCATCGGCTCTTGCATCGTCTACGGTGTAGCCTTCGACTTCTTCAACGTCTCCGGCGGCATGTACATCGACAAACAAGTAGCGCCCGAAATGCGCTCTCAAGCCCAAGGCCTGTTTATGATTATGACCAACGGCATCGGCGCCTCAGTTGGCACCTTCTTAGCCTCGAAATACGTAATCAATAAGTTAGTCAACAACTTCCCCGATGGTCACGTGTTCACGCAAGCCGACCGCTTGGCTCAAATCGACGGCTGGCACACCTCATGGCTCATCTTCGCCGCATACGCCGCCATCGTGGCCGTGCTCTTCTACTTCTGCTTCAACACCAAGACTCAGAACACTAAATGATTCGCTTCTACGCTCCCGAGGTAACCGCCACCGGATTGCTCCCCGAGAGCGATTCCGCCCACTGCGTCCGCGTGCTCCGTATGCACGCCGGCGACGAGATTGAAGTCGTCGACGGATGCGGCCACCTGCTTCAATGCCGCATCCTCGACGCTCACCCCAAGCGCACCTCAGTGGAGGTCATCGCCACAACCGACCTCCCCAAAGTGTGGCCCGCTTCAATCACCTTGGCCATCGCACCCACCAAGCACAACGACCGCATGGAATGGCTCGTCGAAAAGCTCGTGGAGATTGGCATCGACCGCATTGTGCCCTTGCGCTGCCGCTACAGCGAGCGCAAGGACATCAACGTCGACCGCCTGCAGAAGATAGCCGTGTCGGCCATGAAACAGTCGCTCAAAGCCATCCTGCCCGCCATCGAGCCTATCACACCATTCGCGCAGTTCATGCAGCAATGCTCCGCGCCGCAGCGCTTCATCGCCTACTGCGACCCCACCATCCCGCGCCGCTTGCTCGCCAAAGAGTATCGCCCCGCCGTCGACACAGCCATCCTCATCGGACCCGAAGGCGACTTCTCACCCGAAGAAATCACCGCCGCCATCGCCGCCGGCTGGGCGCCCATCTCATTGGGCGACAACCGCCTGCGCACCGAAACAGCCGCCCTCGTGGCCGTCGACACCTGTCACATCCTCAACCAACACCTGCTATGAAACCCGCAAACATTCCTCAATACCTCGCCTCCTCAGCCACCAACAATTTCTTCCTCCTCGCAGGCCCATGCGTTATCGAAGGCCGCCAAATGGCCCTCGACATCGCCCGCGAAGTGGCACCTCTGTGCGCCGAACTCAACATCCCCTACGTGTTCAAAGGCTCTTATCGCAAGGCCAACCGCTCGCGTCTCGACTCGTTCCAAGGCATCGGCGATGAACAAGCACTCGAAATCCTTGCCGAAGTGGGCGAAACCGTAGGCGTGCCCACCGTCACCGACATCCACGCCGCTCCCGAAGCCGCCATGGCTGCACGCTACGTCGACATCCTCCAAATTCCCGCATTCCTCTGCCGCCAAACCGACCTGCTCCAAGCCGCTGCCGCCACCGGCCGATGCGTCAACGTCAAGAAAGGTCAGTTCCTCGCACCCGGTTCCATGCGCTTCGCCGTCGACAAAATCCGCCAAAGCGGCAACCCCAACGTCATGGTCACCGACCGCGGCACCACCTTCGGCTACGGCGACCTTGTGGTCGACTTCCGCGGCATCCCCGAGATGCAGCAACAGTGCAAATGCCCCGTCATCATGGACATTACCCACTCCCTGCAGCAACCCAACACCACCGGCGGCGTCACCGGCGGCCGTCCCGACATGATTGAAACCATAGCCCGCGCCGCCATAGCCGTCGGCGCCGACGGCCTCTTCATCGAAACCCATCCCGACCCCGCCCGCGCCCTCAGCGACGGAGCCAACATGCTCCGCCTCGACCTCCTCCCCGCCCTGCTACGCCGCCTCACCCACCTCCGCGCCGCCATCACCGCCCTACCCAACGAGTAGTACCGCGGCTTGCTGCGGCATACCCGCATGCCCACACACCGGTAGTGCCGCGGCTTGCTGCGGCATACCCGCATGGCCATCCACCAGTCAAATTGGCCTAATAAGCCCAATTAGGCCAATTCGCCCACCAAATGCCAACCAGTCGTTCCGCGCCCTGCCTTGGGTTCTGTGGCGAGGCGGAAGCCGAGCGCGCGGAAGCGCCCCCCGCCATCGAGTGCGGAGCCTTTTTGCATCTGCTCCGAGCTCTTGCTCGCCCTATTCCTGCCGCCGATTTTTCTTCTATGCCGCTGCTTTTTTGCGAATTTTTTGGCATTTTCGACACTTTTGACTGCAATTTATTTGTTTTTTGCCAAATTATTTGCTAAATTTGCACTCCGTAAGTTATACCTATCTTTCTACCATCTAAAACTTATAGCCGTGCAATACAAAGAAACTACCCAACACCTCATCAACATAGTCGAATCCGATCCTCGCATCGCTTCCCTGCTGCAGGAAGCCATTAACAAGGGCCGCCAAATCAACCCCGACCGCGGTTCAAATCCCATCCAATCGCTGGAAGATTACTACCGCTTCATCGACCACCAGCTCACCGCTATGCCGTGGGAAGTAATCCTCACCCCGGGGCGCCCGTCGGTGTTCGGCCGCATGTACCAGTGCCTTTGCTATTGCTACTTCATCAACTGCATGCACCTCGATTCGCTCGAAGGCGAGAACTTCTTCACCGCCTCGATTCAGTACCTCGAGCCATACCGCTCATGGCTCATCGACTACTGCCGCGCGTGGGGCACATTCCTCTCCTCGCCCGAGTCGTGGAATAAGGAGTACGAAGAACTGATGATGCAGCAGCACGAGATGGGTATGACTAACGGATGGTATGAAAGCCCCGACAACTGGCACTCGTTCAACGACTTCTTCTCGCGCCGCTTAGCCTCGCCCGACGTGCGCCCCATCGCCGCGCCCGACGACGACAGCGTAATCGTGTCGCCTGCCGACTGCACACCCCAAGGCTGGTGGCAAGTCGATGCCGACAGCCACATCATCTCCAACGAAGCCGTTGCCGTCAAATCGCGCTTGTTCACCTCCGTGCGCGACCTCATCGGCCACGAATCCGCCTACTGCGACGCCTTCGCCAACGGCGTGTTCACCCACGCATTCCTCAACGTCAACGACTACCACCGCTACCACTTCCCCGTGGGCGGCATCATCCGCGAAGTGCGCCTCATCCCCGGCGACGAAGCCCTCGGCGGCACCGTCACCTGGGACGCCAACCTCGGCGAATACGTGGTCAACAGCTCCGTCCCCGGCTGGCAAAGCATCGAGACTCGCGGCCTCATCGTGGTTGAGACCGACCACCACGGTCTGGTGGCCCTGCTGCCCGTGGGTATGTCGCAAGTATCCTCCGTCAACTTCGAACCCGAATTAGTCGTAGGACGCCGCGTGCGCAAAGGCGACCCCTTAGGCTACTTCCTCTTCGGCGGCTCCGACTTCGCCATCGTATTCCAAGCCAAAGCCAACATCACCGCACCCGCCGGCCAGCACATCTTCACCGCCCAGCAATACGGCCACTTCTAAAACCCCTCTCGAACATGGCAAAGGATATTTGCGCACGCGCCGTCCACCCGGGCGAATTACTGAAAGAAGAAGTGGAATTTCGCGGCATCAGCCAGCGCACCCTGTCGCAAAATATGGCCATGTCGTACAATATGCTCAACGACATACTGAATTGTCGTCGGCCTCTGACTACGCAAACGGCTATGCTCTTCGAGGCCGTCCTTGGCATCGATGCCGATATGCTGATGCG
>JBJEKG010000230.1:0-9097 GCA_051878535.1 Muribaculaceae bacterium | reverse complement strand
GAAAACAACTAACGAATAATTAGCGTATTTCTTTGCGCTGCACTCATTAACTTTAATGCAAAGAAGTTGTAATACGTTGAAGTACAACGAGTTATGAAGTGGGGGGGGGGGTAGTAGTCAATAGATTGATGACACTTGTGTCAATCAAATGGTGACACACTTTGTGCCGGTAGTTAGGAGAATTAGCTTAACTTTGCATTAGTAAGTTCTTGTTAGTATTTATTAATCCTTCTACGTTAGTATGATTTAATGTGAGCGTTTCAAACTTTGAATCGAATTCTTTTCACAGCAGTGATAGAAATTGACGAGTTGGTCTCTCAATAAGTCACACGAACAAACAAACAACGACATTATGACAAAAAAATAGAAATTATGCACATCGGACAGCTCATCCGCCAAGAGCTGGATTTACGTCAGCTTAGCCCCTCTTGGCTTGCCTCTAAAATATTTTGCTCGCGTCAGCACGTCTATAATATATTTCATAAGGAGAACCTCGATGTGGAACTTCTACGGCGAATCTCCTTGGCAATGGAACACAACTTCTTCGCCGAAATCGCCCGCGAAGTTGACGACGCCATTTCGCCGGTAGCTGACAGCAAATGATGCACGAGGCGCAGTAAAAATTCATCACATCACGACATTACTCCCATCTCGCATTAAATACTCAAGAATTTGGTTACGAGGACCATATTTTGAATCAATAGCAAACATAATTCTTTATCTTTGTGTCATAATTTTGAGAGTTCAGAATTATGACATTCCTTATGGGCTGATGTTTTCTTGCAAAATTTAGCCGTTTTGTTTGGGTATTCAAAGAAAAATGGCTAACTTTGCACATCGACTAACTCAAAACTATCTATATATAAAATGGCAACAAAACCGTTTAAATATCAACCGATGTTTCCGCTCGGTAAAGACACCACCGAGTACTATCATCTCACTTCCGACTATGTGAAGGTAGAAAACTGGGGCGGCCACGAATTCTTGGTCATCGACCCCGAAGCGCTCACCGTGTTGGCTCGCCAGTGCACCCACGACAATGCCTTCATGCTCCGTCGCGAACACAACGCTATGGTGGCATCCATCCTCAGCGACCCTGATTCCAGCGAGAACGATAAGTTCGTGGCTCTGACCATGTTGCGCAACGCCGAAGTGGCTGCCAAGGGTCAACTGCCTTTCTGCCAAGATACCGGCACAGCCGTAATCCATGGCGAAAAAGGCCAATACGTGTTCACCGGTTGCGACGATGCAGAGTATCTCTCCAAAGGTGTGTATCTCACCTACACCGAGGACAACCTCCGCTACAGCCAAAACGCTCCCCTCACCATGTACGACGAGGTGAACACCGGTTGCAACCTCCCCGCTCAAATCGACATCCACGCAGGCGAAGACGACGAATACCACTTCCTGTTCGTGGCTAAAGGTGGCGGTTCGGCCAACAAAACTTACCTCTATCAAGAAACCAAAGCTCTGCTCAACCCCGACCGCCTCATCCCCTTCTTGGTTGAAAAGATGCGTTCGTTGGGCACCGCCGCTTGTCCTCCTTACCACATCGCATTCGTAATCGGTGGCACTTCCGCTGAAAAGAACCTCGAAGTGGTGAAGAAAGCTTCGGTGAAATATCTCGACAACCTGCCCACCAAAGGCAACGAACTCGGCCACGCTTTCCGCGACCTCGAACTCGAAGCCATCCTCAAGAAAGAAGCTGAACGCCTCGGTCTCGGCGCTCAATTCGGCGGTAAGGCGTTCGCTCACGACATCCGCGTGGTACGTCTGCCCCGCCACGGCGCTTCTTGCCCCGTGGGCCTCGGCGTAAGCTGCTCGGCCGACCGCAACATCAAGGCCAAAATCAACCGCGAAGGTCTGTGGATTGAACGCCTCGACTCCAATCCCGGCGAACTCATCCCCGAAGAGCTGCGCAAACCGGGCGAAAGCACTGCCGTGCAAATCGACCTCAACCGCCCCATGGCTGAAGTGTTGGCCGAACTGACCAAGTACCCCGTATCGACCCGCCTGTCGCTCCGCGGCACCATCATCGTAGGCCGCGACATCGCTCACGCCAAGATTAAAGAACGCCTCGACAAGGGTGAACCCATGCCCCAATACCTCAAGGATCACCCCATCTACTACGCCGGCCCGGCCAAGACTCCCGACGGCATGCCTTCCGGCTCGTTCGGCCCCACCACCGCAGGCCGTATGGACTCCTACGTTGACCAATTCCAAGCAGCCGGCGGCGCTATGATTATGATTGCCAAAGGCAACCGCTCGCAGCAAGTTACCGACGCCTGCAAACGCCACGGCGGCTTCTATCTCGGCTCCATCGGCGGTCCCGCAGCCGTGCTCGCCCAGAACTCCATCAAGAAAGTGGAACTACTCGAATACCCCGAACTCGGCATGGAAGCCATCTGGAAGATTGAAGTGGAAGACTTCCCCGCCTTCATCCTCGTCGACGACAAAGGCAACGACTTCTTCACCCAAATCTTCGCCAAGTGCCAAGGTTGCGCGCTGAAGAAATAACCTCTTCACCATCAGCGTGAATTAGCCCAATAAGCCCAATTCGGCTTATTGGGCTAATTAGCAATTTGTGGCTACGCACAAGTGCGGAGCAGCTCGGCTTCCGCCTCACCACAGGACTCGCCGCGGATGCGAGGCAAGCCTGTGGGCGTGGGGGTGGGCAAAATCAAAGCGATGATTGCGTGGGCAATCATCGCTTTGTATGTGTGGGGCGGGTGATTTAGTAGGACATGAGGTTGCGGTTGATGCCGTTGGGGTTGAAGTTCATGCGCCAGATGTTCCAGGCGTTGCTGGTAATGCGGTTGGAGATGAAGTAGATTGCGGTGCCGTCGTGATTCCAACGGGGGCAAATGTCGTGAGCTGGGTGGTAGGTGAGTTGCATAACGTTGGAGCCATCAATTTTGCATACGAAGATGTCTACATTCTTTCGCTTATTGATGGATGATACGGCATTGCTGGTGAAGAGAATCCAGTTACCATCGGGCGAGATTTGGGGATTGCCGAAGCCGTGTTCAGCATCGGAAAGGATGATTTGTTCTTCGCCGGTGATGTAGTTGATGCGCCAAATTTCGCTGTTGCCTTTGGAGTTGTTGCGCACGCAGAGGAATTCTTGGTCGCCATTGCCGATGGGGCAGGGTTGATAACCGACGGCGCAATTGGCCAGCTCGCCTGTTTCGAGGTTGATACTCCATATACAGAAGCCGGACACGGAGTTGTATTGTTCAAAGTACAGAATCTTACCATTCTTGCTCAGAGCTGGATTGTAGCTGTTTTTGTTGGAAGTGTGTTGACGGATGAGAGTGCCGCTGTGGCTATTAACCGAGCAGACTTTGTAAGGTTCTTCGGTAATGTCGTTGTAGTAGAGGTTGTCGTCAGAACCCCACCAGAATGAATCAACGTCGCGGAAAGTACGTTGAGTGATTGTGCTTGTGGTAGAAGCACGGCGCACCATAATGTTATTTTGGCCATTCTGATGCACGAGATAGGCGATTTCAGCGCCGTTAGGGGCGATGGCAAGCACGTTGTTGGAGTCCCATGATAATCCGCCCTTGTTAGAGCCGCAAATGGCGTTTTTGCCGTTAACGCTATGCAAGTTAACGTTTGTGCCGACTACAACATTCTTGGATTCGTCGGTGATTTTGACTAAGCCTAAGCCGGTTTCTTCGGGGGAGTAGGCCGCTTCATAGTTGCCTCTGCCACAGGAGGTTGTGAAGAGCATTACGGCCGCAGTGATGATGGCGGGTAATGCAATTTTAGTGATTTTCATAACTTTATGTTTTATGTTTTTGAATGAATGACGGGTTAGTGAATGGGAAAATTTAATGGGAATTATTTTCGGTGCGAATTTACGAAAAATATTTTAATAATTAGCGCTTCAAGTGTTAAAGAGTGTAAATTGTGTCATAGAATAAAAAAAGTGGCCTTGCGGGCCGCTTTTTTTATGGGGAGGGTGGGGTTATTCTGCTGCGTTGAGGAGCTCGATCATCTTGATGGCGGACACGGGGATGCGGGTGCCGGGGCCGAAGATGGCGGCTACGCCTGCTTTGTACAGGAAGTCGTAGTCTTGGGCGGGGATAACGCCGCCGGCCACTACCATGATATCGGGGCGACCGAGTTTTTCGAGTTCGGCAATTACTTGTGGCACGAGGGTCTTGTGGCCTGCAGCGAGGGAGCTTACGCCGAGGATGTGCACGTCGTTTTCAACGGCTTGGCGGGCAGCTTCTTCCGGAGTTTGGAACAGCGGGCCCATGTCGACGTCGAAGCCGCAGTCGGCATAACCGGTGGCAACGACTTTGGCGCCGCGGTCGTGGCCGTCTTGGCCCATTTTGGCAATCATGATGCGAGGTTGACGACCTTCGCGTTTGGCGAATTCTTCGCACATTTGTTGAGCGCGAACGAATTCGGGATCGGATTTGGTTTCTGCTGAGTACACGCCTGAGATTGTTCTGATTACTGCTTTGTAACGGCCGACAACTTCTTCGCATGCGTCGGAGATTTCGCCGAGGGAAGCGCGGAGGCCGGCGGCTTTGACGGCGAGGTCGAGCAGGTTGCCTTGCTTGGTGCGGACGCATTCGGTGATGGCAGCGAGGGCTTCTTTCACCTTGGCTTCGTCGCGGTGAGCGCGCAGGTCGTTGAGGCGTTCGATTTGCTCGGTGCGCACTTGAGTGTTGTCGATTTCGAGGATGTCGATGGGATCTTCGTGATCCAAACGATACTTGTTGATACCAACGATAGTTTGGCGACCGGAGTCGATGCGGGCTTGGGTGCGAGCAGCGGCTTCTTCGATACGCATTTTGGGCAGACCGGTTTCGATAGCTTTGGCCATGCCGCCGAGCTTTTCGATTTCTTGGATGTGTTCCCAAGCGCGGTGAGCGATTTCGTTGGTGAGGGCTTCTACATAGTAAGAACCTGCCCAGGGGTCAACCTGTTTGGTGACCATGGTCTCTTCTTGGATGTAGATTTGGGTGTTACGGGCGATACGTGCGGAGAAGTCGGTGGGCAGAGCGATGGCTTCGTCCAGAGCGTTGGTGTGGAGCGACTGGGTGTGACCGAGAGCGGCGCCCATTGCTTCGATACATGTACGGCCCACGTTGTTGAAGGGGTCTTGTTCGGTGAGCGACCAACCGGATGTTTGGGAGTGGGTGCGCAGAGCCAGCGATTTGGGGTTCTTGGGGTTGAATTGTTTAACAATCTTGGCCCAGAGCATACGAGCGGCGCGCATTTTGGCCACTTCCATGAAGAAGTTCATGCCGATAGCCCAGAAGAACGACAGACGGGGAGCGAAAGCGTCGATGTCCATACCGGCGTTAACACCTGCGCGGAGGTATTCGAGACCGTCGGCGAGGGTGTATGCGAGTTCGATGTCGCAGGTCGCGCCGGCTTCTTGCATGTGGTAGCCCGAGATGGAGATGGAGTTGAACTTGGGCATGTTTTGCGAGGTGTACTCGAAGATGTCGGCGATAATGCGCATGGAGAATTCAGGCGGGTAGATGTAGGTGTTGCGCACCATGAATTCTTTGAGGATGTCGTTTTGGATGGTACCGGCCATTTCTTCGAGCTTGGCACCTTGTTCCAGACCGGCGTTGATGTAGAAGGCGAGCACAGGGAGCACGGCGCCGTTCATGGTCATCGACACGGACATTTTGTTCAAGGGGATACCATCGAAGAGGACTTTCATGTCTTCGAGGGAGCAGATGGATACACCTGCTTTACCTACGTCGCCCACTACACGGGGGTGGTCGGCGTCATAGCCGCGGTGAGTGGCAAGGTCGAAAGCCACGGAGAGGCCTTTTTGACCGGCGGCAAGGTTGCGGCGGTAGAAGGCGTTGGATTCGGCGGCGGTGGAGAAGCCGGCGTATTGACGGATGGTCCAGGGGCGCAGGGGGTACATTGCGCTGTACGGGCCACGCAGGAAGGGCGGAATACCGGATACGTAGTTGAGGTGTTCGAGGCCTTCGAGGTCGTGTTTGGTGTAGATGGGTTTAACGGGAATCAATTCGGGGGTGAGCCAGTCTTGCTCGGGGTTGGCAGCCACGGCACAGTGCTGAGCGCCGAATGAATCTTTGGTGATGTCGATATGTGAAAAATCGGGTCTCATAACTATTTGTTTACCGGGTTATTATTTAAGAAGACGGGCATTGAAGTCGCGAAGAGTTTCGAGCACGTTGCAGCGCACGTGAACGAAGTCGTTGATACCTACGGCGCGGAGGTCGTCGGAGCAGGCGGGAGCGCCGGCCACTACGAATTGAGCGCGGCCGTTGATGTACTTGAATGCTTCGGGAGCGAGGGTGGCGTATTCGTCGTCGGAGGAGCAGAGCACGATTACGTCGGCTTGCTTTTCGAGGGCGGCGTCGATGCCTTGTTCTACGGTTTCGAAGCCGAGGTTGTCGATGATTTCATAACCGGCGCAACCGAAGAAGTTGGTGGAGAACTGAGCGCGAGCTAAGCGCATGGCCAAGTTGCCGATGGTGAGCATGAACACTTTGGGACGCTTGGCGGCAGCTTCGGTAGCCAAACGGAGCTCTTCGAAGTCGCTGGCAGCGCGTTTGCCGCAGAGGGCGCGTTCGTTGTCGACGGTGCAACCGCAGTGGCAACTGCATTCTTGAGCTTGGAGCTTGGAGGCGGCCATCTCGTTGATGTTGGGGTATTGGTTGGTGCCGAGGAGGATTTCTTTGCGGCGAGCCACGTCGGTGTGGTGCTTTTTGCAGCTTTCGTTCACGGCGTCTTGCACTTTGTGAGCGTCGACAGCGGCGAAGAAACCACCGTTAGCTTCCACGTCGAGGAAGAGCTTCCAAGCTTCTTTGGCGATGGCCACGGTGAGGGTTTCTACGTAGTAGGAACCGCCGGCGGGGTCAACGACTTTGTCGAGGTGGCTTTCTTCCTTGAGGAGGAATTGCTGGTTGCGAGCGATGCGTTCGGAGAATGCGTCGGGGCGTTGGAAAGCTACGTCGAACGGGGTGGTGGTGATGGAATCAACACCGGCGAGAGCAGCCGACATGGTTTCGGTTTGGCTGCGGAGCAGGTTGACGTGAGCGTCAAACAGGGTTTGGTTGAAGCGCGAGGTGGAAGCGTGCACTTGCATCTTTGCGCTGCAGGGGCATTCGGGTTTGTATTGAGCCACGATTTGGGCCCAGAGCATGCGAGCGGCGCGGAATTTGGCGATTTCCATGAAGTAGTTGGAGGAAATGCCCATATTGAATTTGATGCGGCGAGCCACTTGGTCCACGGTGAGGCCGGCGTCGGTGAGTTGCGACAGCCAGTCGGCGCCCCAAGCCAGTGCGTAACCGAGTTCTTGGTAGATGTAAGCACCGCTGTCGGCCAACAGTACGGAGTCAACGGCGAAGAGCTTCAGACCTTTAACGTCGGCGGCAGCTTCTACAAGTGCTTTGGAGGTTTCAACCACGGCTTTGAGGTCGCAGTCTTTGCCTTTGCGGAACACGCCGCGCAGGGGATCGTAGTCGATAGCGCCACGGAAGGTGTCGGCAGCGCCGGCGGCTTTCACCACTTCCACGAGGGCTTTGGTGAGGTCGAGGGCTTTGCAGCGGCAGGTGTGGAAGTTGATTTCCACCTTGGTGAGGTCGATGTCTTTGAGCAGGACGTTGAGCACTTCCACGGTGGGCTCGTCAACATGGAAACCGAGCGAGGTCACGCCTTTGGTGAGGACGTCGCGGGCGGTGGCGTTGGCAGCGGCGGGTTCGGCGTCAAGGATTTCCTGACGGGTGAGCCAGTCGTTGTCGGTGCGGGTGCCGCGCACGAAGGGGAATTCGCCGGGGAGCGAGTCGGTAGTTTTTAAATCTGCGATGTCTTCGGCGCGGTAGATAGGCTGCACGTTGAAGCCTTCGTTGGTGCGCCAAACGAGTTTCTTCTCGAAGTCGGCGCCTTTAAGATCGGCTTCGACTTTGGCGCGCCATTCTTCGTAGGTCACGCCCGGAAACTGTTCGAACAATTTTTCAGGTTTTTCTGCCATAACTTTTGAATAGTTATCTATGATTTAGGGATAAATATTTTGCTAAATATTGTCTGAAGGTGTTACGGTTAGGCATAGTTTGCCTATTTGAGGGCAAAGTTAGTAAATTTTTATAATTAAAGCAAAAAAGAAATGAAAAATGCGCCGAAAAAAGGCAAAAAAAGCGTTTACGAGGTGCAAAACGGTGGAATTTTGGTCAAAAATGAGGGGAAAACACCTCGGCGCGTCGGTTTCGAGGCCGGTGCGCCGAGGCATGGGAGTGAGGAGGATGAGCGTGGAGGCTTAGTCGTCGCTGTCGTTGTCGCTGTCGCCGGTGAGGGCGGTGTTGGAGATTTTGCCTTCGATTAGCACGAGGTTGAAGTCGTATTCGTCGTAGTTGAGTACCACTAATTTTGAGAATGTGACGTAGGTGGAGTCGGTTGGCTGGACGTAGATGGTGTTGCGCTCGCCATCACAACGTTGGTCCACTACCACTTCCATGTTGAGGCCGTTCAGAATCTGTTGCGACCTCGACAGGAGGGTTTGCAGGGTGGAGCTTTGCGTACCATCGTAAGTAATCACTTCAATTGAGCTGACGTTTCGGATGTCGAAGTCTACTTGGTTGGACACGTTCGACAATATGTTCTCACCGGCCAACAGCATTACCGAGCGGCCAATGTAAACGCTTTCGACGCCGGGCATGTCGGCCAATTCTTTGAAGACGCGCACCTGCGAGCCGGCTGTTAATGATGTGAATATTACACAGGTGATTAAGATGATGCGAAGAATTGAATTATTCATTGTTGTATAGAATTAAGAGAGTTGTTAATTGAATTGAGTGCGGGGTCGATGGCTTCGGGCGATTGCGTGGCCTGAGCGATGGTGCGGTGAGCGCGAGCCAAGGTTGTGGTGAGGATTTGTGCGGCCTCATCGGGGTCGGTGACTATGCGAGTGCGAGAAGCGGGCGCGGCCGGTGCCGGTTGGGCTTGCGGCACCTCCGGTTGGGTTTGCGGCTGCTGTTCGGGCTGCGGTTGTGGCTGCTCGTCGGCCGGTTGCTGTTGGATAGTTACCACGGTGTCGGCCTTGGCGATGAGAGGGGCGGTTGGCTCGGTGTTGCTGACGGGGCGGAGGAACCAC
>JBJEKG010000229.1:0-9109 GCA_051878535.1 Muribaculaceae bacterium | reverse complement strand
AGAACCGGTGGCTAACTTCTTCTTGGCCAAATACATCCAGCAACTGCCCGCCAACAACGGCAAAGCGCTCCTTGCCAAGGTGAAAGAAGCCCAAGGTGCTGTGCAACTGACAGTTACCGACCTCTACGGCCAAACCTTCACTGCTGAACTGACTCCTGACCACGTCACCGGTTTGTTCACCGCAAAGAACACCCAACTGAGCGTGCCCGCCGTGAAAGAAGGCCTCGAAACCCTCCTCGGACAGCAGCTCCAAATCCCAGCTCGCTTCAAACTCGCCGGCGAGCTCAGTGCCTCGTTTGAGGGCGGTTTCTTGGTGTACGAGGTGCCCGTGAAGGCTGTCGACGTAGCCAACCTCTCTCAAGGCAACATCGTGTTCTATCACCAGCAACTGCTTAAAAATCAGTGGAAAAACCTTGCCTACTTCGCCACTCTGCTCAAAGAACTCGGTATCGATGGCATCCGCGTGGTGTATGCCGATGTGGATTCCGACAAGAAGGTGAAGCAGGCGTTCCCCTGGCGCTCAATCTTTGAAGAATAATAACCACCTCATAATCACCACCATGAATCTGATTGACCGCTTTCTCGAATATGTGAAGTTCGACACCCAAAGCGACGAACTCACCGGGTTGACCCCCTCAACCCCGGGTCAAATGATATTCGCCCAGCATCTTAAAGAAGAATTGGAAGCTCTTGGCCTGCAAGAGATTACCCTCGACGATAACGGCTACTTGATGGCCACTCTGCCGGCCAACACCTCGGCCGATGTGCCCACCGTGGGCTTCATCGCTCACTTGGACACCTCACCCGACATGTCGGGCCGCCATGTGTCGCCTCGCATCGTGCAGAAATACCCCGGCGGCGACATCGTGCTCAACGAAGCCACCAATACCGTGCTCTCGCCCAACGACTTCCCCGAACTCGAACACTACGTGGGTCAGGACCTCATCGTCACCGACGGCAACACCCTGCTCGGCGCCGACGACAAAGCCGGTGTGGCTGAAATCATCTCCGCCATCGACTACCTCATCAAGCACCCCGAAATCAAGCACGGCAAAATCCGCATCGCCTTCAACCCCGACGAAGAAATCGGCCGCGGCGCCCACAAATTCGACGTGGAAGCATTCGGCGCCGACTTCGCCTACACCATGGACGGCGGCGAAGTGGGCGAGTTGGAGTTTGAAAACTTCAACGCCGCCGTGGCCAAGGTATCGTTCCGCGGCCGCAACGTGCACCCCGGCTACGCCAAGCACAAGATGATTAACTCCATGCGCATCGCCAACCAGTTTATCATCATGCTCCCCCGCTGGGAAACGCCCGAACACACCGAAGGTTACGAAGGTTTCTACCACCTCATCGGCATCGAAGGCACCGTGGAAGCTACCACCCTCACCTACATCATCCGCGACCACGACCGCGACCGCTTTGAGCGCCGCAAGAAAGAGCTCGAGCACCTCGCTCGCAAGATTAACAACGAGTTTACCGGTTGCTGCGACATCGAAATCAAGGACCAATACTACAACATGCGCGAGAAAATCGAGCCGGTGATGTACATCATCGACATCGCTCGCCAAGCCATGGAATTGGCCGGCGTCACCCCCAAGGTGCAACCCATCCGCGGCGGCACCGACGGCGCCCAGCTCTCGTACAAGGGTCTGCCCTGTCCTAACATCTTTGCCGGCGGCCTCAACTTCCACGGCCGCTACGAGTTCGTGCCCATTCCCTCGATGGAGAAAGCCATGAATGTGATTGTGCAAATCGCATCGTTGGTAGGCTCGGGCAAGTGCAATGGCTAAGCAGCCCACGCTCATCGTCATCACCGGCGCCACTGCCTCGGGCAAGTCGGCGCTGGCCATTGATGTGGCCGAGCGGTTGGGGTGCGAAATCATCTCCGCCGACTCGCGCCAGCTCTTCCGCGACATCCCTATCGGCACCGCCGCGCCCACTGCCGAGCAGCGGGCGGCGGTGCCGCATCATTTGGTGGGCACACTGCCGCTGGATGGTTACTACAGCGCTGCGCAGTTCGAGGTCGACGCCTTGGCCATCGCCAACAGGCTGTGGGAGCGCTCGCCCTACGTGGTGGTGTGCGGCGGCTCGATGATGTACGTCGACGCGCTCACCGACGGCATCGACGAGCTGCCCACAATCTCCGCCGCTACCCGCGAGCGAGTGCTGCAAATGCTTGAGCAACAGGGACTAAGCGGGCTATTAGCCTACCTCGAAATCCTCGACCCGGAGTACTATGCCGTGGTTGACCGCGCCAACACCCGCCGCGTGGTTCATGCCATCGAAATCTGCTTGGAGGCCGGAGTAAAGTACTCGCAATTGCGCGTGCGCCGGCGTGCCGAGCGACCGTTCCGCATCGTCAAAGTGGCCATCGACATGCCGCGCGAGCAATTGTTCGACCGCATCAACCGCCGGGTGGAGCTGATGATGGAACAGGGCCTACTGGACGAGGCGCGCCGCGTGTATCCGTTGCGCCACCTCAATTCACTTAACACCGTGGGCTACAAGGAGTTATTCGCCTACTTCGACGGCCAAATGGACCTGCCCACCGCCACCGCCCGCATCGCCAAAAACACCCGCGTCTACGCCAAAAAGCAGCTGACCTGGTTGGCGCGCGCCGGCGTCCGCCCCACCAAGTGGCTCCCCGCCGCTGCCTCCCTCCCCGCCCTCCTGCGCCTGCTCTAATAAGGATTACAAGAAACAAATTGATAAGGCTGAAAGTATTTTAAATAGATTATTATGAGACAAATTGACGAAAATAAACTATCACAACTTCCTACGTTTAATCAATTACTAAGCGATGAATTTGGGCAATCAGGCACATCTTCACGCGATCAATTCGATGAAGAAGCTCTTACTTGGTTCTATGGTAACTTGCTGAGAGAAAGACGGAAAGAACTAAAACTAACTCAAAAGCAGGTGGCGCAAAAGTTAGGCCGCGAGCAGAGCTATATTGCCCGAATCGAGCGCGGGAAAGTTGACCTGCAGCTTACGAGTTTCCTGCGAATTGCTTCCGCCTTAGGCATCAGCTTCATACCGAGTGTATCTGCTTCGCCGCACGTGATGTGACACCGCACCGTGGGGTGCGGCCTATCGGCGGGTGGCGCGGAGGAAGAAGTAGAGGAAGAGGGCGCCGGCGAGGATGAGGCTCACGGAGAAGCTGAGCACCACGCCCCACACGCCCAAGTTGGCGGTGAAGGCAAGCAGGTAGGTGGCCGGGACGCCCACCACCATGTAGGAGATGAAGGCTATCCACAGCATCGGTTGCACCCGCGAGGTGCCGCGCAGGGCGTTGGCGAATGTGACTTGTGTGGCGTCGCCGAGCTGGTAGAGTAGCAGCGGCACAATCAGTGTGAGGGTGAGTGCCTGTACGGCCGCATCTTCGGTGAAGGCGTACACGAAGTCCTCGGCCAAGAGCACGAAGATGACCATCGCGGCCACCATGGCCGCGAGCATCAGGTGGTAGCCGGCCCAGGCGATGTGGCGCATGCGGTCGACGCCTAAGGCCGTGGCGTTGGCCACTTTAACCGAGATGGCGGAGCCCAAACTATAGTAGATGCAGAAGCCGAACATGCCGATGACGATGATGATTTGGTAGGAGGCCAAGGGCACGGTGCCGAGCCAGCCGGTCATCAATCCGGCCACGGTGAACGAGCCGCTTTCGAAGGCCATTTGCAAGCTTACGGGTAGGGAGGTAGCCCACACGCGGCGCGCGGCGACGGCGAGCGCGTTGGCTGCCTTAAATCCCTCACGGTAAGCACGATAGCTGCGTTTGCCAAGGATTGCCCACAGCAGCACGGCCATCATCAGCAGGCGCGCGGTGAGTGTGGCGATGCCCGCGCCGGTTAGGCCCAATTCGGGTGCGCCCCAGTGGCCGTAAATCAGCGCGTAGTTGCCGAGAATGTTGATGGAATTGCACACGATTACGGCATACATCGGCAGGCGCGAGTTATTGATGGCGTAGAGCCATTGCGCCAAGAGGTTGAACACGGCCAACGGCACCAAGCCGCACAGCCACAGCAGGTAGTACGGGCGGATAAGTGGCAGTAACTCAGATGGTTGGCCCAAGCGCTCGAGGTTGAAATACAGCACGACCATTATCGCCGTCACCGCCAAGGCAAAGGCCACGTTGCAGCGCAGCGCCGTGCGCGTCAACGCGCCGATGGAGCGGTGCTCGCCGCGGCCAAAGAGCGCGCCGGCCAGCGGCGTGAGGCCGTAGCTGAAGCCCATGATGGCGCAGAAAGCCATGTTGAACATTGCGTTGACAAACGAGGCTGCTGCCAACGATTCCGTGGCGTATCGGCCCACCATAATGTTGTCGGCAAAGCCCAGCACGATGCCGCCCAGCTGGCTCACCACGATAGGCAAGCCCAGCAGCGCCAACTCGCGGTATGTGGCCTTGTAATGGCTGAAACTGTATCTCATTCGCTTTATAGTCAGGTAGTTGTCAATTCACAAAAATGCGAAGTACGAACTCACCGAGTGGATTCGTACTTCGTATGGTGTTCAGCCGAGCCTTTATCTGCGGTTGCCGAAGAAGCGCAACAGATAGAGGAAGAGGTTGATGAAGTCGAGGTACAGGCTGAGGGCGCCGAGGGTGGCCAAGCGGCCCACTTGGTCGGCGGGCATCACTTCGGCCATCTTCTTGATTTTCTGGGTGTCCCAAGCGGTGAGGCCCACAAAGATGATGATGCCGATGAAGGAGATGATGTAGTCGAACTGTTCGCTTTGCATGAACATATTCACCACGGTGGCGATAATCAGGCCGAAGAGCGCCATCACAAGGATGTGGCCGATTTTGCTGAGGTCGGCATTAGTGGTGTAGCCGTAGAAACTCATGGCGCCGAATGTGCCGGCGGTGATGAAGAATGTCTTGGCGATCGAAGCGCCGGTATAGATAAGGAAGATTGGCGCGAGCATCAATCCGTTGACTGCCGCAAACAGGAAGAACAGCAGCATGGCGGTGGTGGTGCTGATGCGGTTTATAGCCGATGAGATACCGATTACCAAACCGAGTTCTACCACAACCAAGCCGAGCATTACGAAACGTTTGGTGAGCAGGAATTCCATAACGGAGTTGACGCACAGCAACAACACCACGGCCGTTACCAACAGGCCCAAGAACATGTTGAGGTACACGCGCTTCATAGCGGCGGCCACCATGTTCTGCACGGCCACCGGCGATTGGTAAGCCTGGCCGTAGTTCATTTGATAGTTATTCATAAACAGATTATTTAGAGGAGTTTATTATTCGTTGATTGGGATATGGGCATAACAACCGAGCGGTGCAAAAAGTTCGTCTTTGTATATATTAACGCAAGAATTACGACATTATTGTGTGAAGGGCTTTGCAGCTCGGCTTCCGCCTCGCCACAGAACTCACAGCGGTTATTCGGTGGTGAGGGAGAAGTTGTTGACCACTTTGTCGTAGAAGCCTTTAGAGCAGCGCTCGCTCATCACTCTGTAGGGGTATGTGGCATCTTGAATATCGGCGGAGCCGGGATCGCCTTTAGCTGTGAGGGTGTATTGAAGGTCGGTGCCGGGAATCTCAAATTGAGCTTTGAACGACATTTGGATGCCTAACATTACATATTTATAATTCTTCTGGGTGTAATTGTAGAACGAATACTCGTAATATATCCAAGTTGCAGGGTAGCCGGGATACTCTTCTTGATTGGACACGGTGTAGTGCAGGTGGATTATGGGATTGCGACTGTCGGCGGGGATAGCGTCGGGTGTAACGGTTTCAAAATCAATGATTTGGGTTTTGAAGAGTGCTTTGGTTGAATTTGACAAGGTGGACACGATATCAGATGCCCAGCCATTCACGCTATTTTCAGTGATTTCGCTTTTTACCGACTTGATTTTGGAGTCAATGTCGGTGGTGAAGTATTGCGACAGGTCGTAACGTAAGGATTGTTGGATAGCAGACGGATAGTTTTTGAAATCTTTGAGCTTGAGTTCGGGATGCACCACCACATACACCTGGGTGAACTTGTTGGCATACATGTATTCGAGCATGTTGATCATGAACTTCTGAGCATCGTTTGGCGAATCGCCCACAGTAGATTTGTACTGCGCGATGCCGTTGACCCAGAGGTTATCGAGGAATTTGCGGTATTCGGCGGCTTTGCGGCCTTCGGGGTATTTGCTGAGGTAGTTGTGGATGGCAGAGATGCGCGAGTCAAACTCGTAGTCCACAGTATAGCTTTCTACCTCAAATATCATGACATCTTCCATGTGTGCGCCGTCGGGATATTTGTCATAGTACTGTGAGATGGCGTATGACGATACATATCCACTGTTGAAGTCATCTTGCAACTTGTTGAATGCACGCTTCTCGGCGAAGTATGGCAGATTGTACACCCAGATGCCGATGATTAGGCAAGCCACGGCGCCCAAGAAGATGAAAAGGTTGCGGCGGCGACGGCGAGCGCGTTGGCGCTCGTACTCCTTGCGCTCTTGGTCGAAGTCGGTGAGGGACAGGATTTTATCGGCATACTCGCTCGGGTATCTTTGGAAGATGAACAAGGCTTCGCGTTCGCCCAAGGCGTCGGATTCGTTGACCTGCTCTTGGGTGAAGTTGAGCGATTCGGTTTGCTTGACATATCCGGCCAGGGCCACAGCCATTTGCTGCAGCACGGCTCGGTCGTAGTCGTAGACGTTGGGGTGAGCAGAGAGGGCAACGATAGTGCTCATCAGGTCGGCATTGGCTTGGCGCGTGGTCAAGTTGTAGCGAAGCATAATCATGCGCGTGGCGCACTCTATGCGGGCAATCATGCGGTAGGCGTTGAAATGTTCCATGGTTTTTTAGGTAAGAGATAGAGAGGGGTGAGGGTGGTGAATGGAGGGATGGGATGAAGAGAGAGAGGGAGGAGAGAGGAAGGGTGGGGTTACATGCGCTCGGGCACGCGGATGCCTAACAGGCTCATGGCGGCGGCTACGGTGCGCGCGGTCACGGCTGTTAGCTCCAAGCGGAGCGACAGCAGTGCGGGGTCGGCCTCGCGCAGGATGGGGCAGTCGTGGTAGAACGAGTTGTAGAGTTTCACTAAGTCGTAGGCGTAGTTGGCGATGACCGAGGGAGAGAATTTCTTGCCGGCATCGGCCACGGTGGCGGGGAAGTCGGCCAGGAATTGGATGAGGTTGGTCTCGATTTCCGATGGCACCACTTGTGAGTAGTCGCCGATGGTGGCACCGGCTTCTTCGGCGCGGCGGAGCACCGAACGCATGCGAGCGTAAGCGTACTGGATGAAGGGGCCTGTGTTGCCATCGAAGTTGATGGATTCTTCGGGGTTGAACATCATGTTCTTGCGCGGGTCGACTTTGAGCAGGAAGTATTTCAGCGCGCCAAGGCCCACAATTTCAGCCACTTGGTTCTTTTCGTCCTCGCTGAGGCCTTGGATTTTGCCCATGTTGTCGGAGATGGTGCGAGCGTCGCGTACCATGGTGTCCATCAGGTCGTCGGCATCGACCACGGTGCCCTCGCGGCTCTTCATCTTGCCCGAGGGGAGTTCGACCATGCCGTAGGAGAAGTGCACCAAGTCCTTGCCCCATTCGAAGCCGAGGCGGTCGAGCAGCAGCGACAGCACTTGGAAGTGGTAATTCTGCTCATTACCAACTACATACACCATTTTGGAGATGGGATAGTCGGCGAAACGGAGCTGGGCGGTGCCGATGTCCTGGGTCATGTACACCGAGGTGCCGTCGGCGCGGAGCAACAGCTTGTGGTCCAAGCCTTCGTTGGTGAGGTCGGCCCATACCGAGCCGTCCTCGCGGCGGTAGAACAGGCCACGGTCCAAGCCTTCGAGCACTTTCTGCTTGCCGGCCAGATAGGTTTGCGATTCGTAGTAGATTTTGTCGAAGTCCACGCCCATACGGCGGTAAGTTTCGTCGAAACCGGCATACACCCACGAGTTCATCATCTCCCAGAGCGCGCGCACTTCCTTGTCGCCGTTTTCCCAGCGGCGGAGCATCTCGCGAGCTTCGGCCATCAGCGTGGAGGCTTCCTTGGCTTCGTCTTCACTCATACCCTTGGCCATCAGGTCTTTAACCTCCTGGCGGAAGTGTTGGTCGAAAGCCACGTAGTAGTCGCCGATGAGGTGGTCGCCCTTTTGACCGGTGGATTCGGGAGTGGCACCGTTGCCCCATTTTTGCCAAGCCAACATCGACTTGCAGATGTGGATGCCGCGGTCGTTTACAATGTTGGTCTTCACCACTTTATAGCCACAGGCTTTGAGGATTTCGGCCAAGGAGAAGCCGAGCAGATTATTGCGCACGTGGCCTAAGTGGAGGGGCTTGTTGGTGTTGGGCGACGAGTACTCAATCATTACCAGCGGCGAGGATTCGGTGGCGTGAGTGAAACCGAAATCAGCGGTGTCGGCGATGCTTTTGAGCACGCCGTTGAAGAACTTGGGCTCAAGCACGATGTTGAGGAAGCCCTTCACCACGTTGAAACGGTTCACGGCCGGCTCGTTGGCCACCAGCCATTCACCGATTTCCTGTCCCACGGCTTCCGGCGCCTTGCGAGCGGCCTTCACCCACGGGAACACCACGATGGAGAGGTTGCCCTCAAACTTTTTGTCAGTAGCTTTGGGAGCGATGCTGTCCGATGACACTTCCAAGCCGTAAAGTTCTTTCACTGCTTTGGCCACAGCCGTGGCAATTATCTTATCAATCGACATTTTCTATAATTTCTATAATTTTATGAATTTTCACTTATTAAGATGCAAATTTACGAAAATTCTATCACTTGTGCAATACTTTTTCGCTCCACCGACCAAATTTTGCCCACTCTGCCGCAAAAAAATCGCCGATAAGTTAAAACTAAGGCTGTATGTTTACTTAGAAAGTATGTCAAAAGTCTGTCGTGTGAAACACAGCGTGCAAAGGGGTCACAGGAGGACAGGAGATTTAGCAGGAGGGTAGGAGTTATATTACTGATATTCAATTCATTACATCCTGTTCTCCTGTTGAATCTCCTGTCCTCCTGTGGATTTTTTGCGAGCTTTCTACAGGCTATGTTCAGATTCAGAATCTTATTATCATTTTTAACACACGGCTCTTTCATTTAAAATTTGAAATAAAAACAAAGAACTAAAAGACGAAT
>JBJEKG010000228.1:0-9118 GCA_051878535.1 Muribaculaceae bacterium | reverse complement strand
CTTTAATGGTCCAGACTTTGGCTTCTTTAGTCATACAGATGTTTAAGATTTCCATAATCATGAACAGGTTACGACCCAAACGCGACAGCTCGGAGCAGATTATTATGTCGTCTTTGCTCACTTTCTTGAGCAGACGGCCAAGTTGTCGTTTGTCGTAGTTTTTTGTGCCGCTGATGGTTTCCTCGATCCAGTCGTCCACATGCATCTTTTCGCGCTCGCAAAACTTATTTATCTCAAAGCGTTGATTTTCAACTGTTTGCTTATCAGAACTTACTCGAATGTATCCGTAAATCATTTTTTTATTTGCTTTTTCGATGGAAATATAGTAATTTTGTACTTAGTAATAACGAACGAATCATTAATGTATTCTAAATCAACTAATCCATGAGTAAGTTAGAGGAATTGTATAGGGAAAGGGAGCAGCTGAATGCGCGCATCGCTGAAGCTGAGTTGTGCCAGCATTTGGAAGCGATGTTGGCGGTTGTGGAACAAGCTGCTTGGAAGGCGTTGCCTGAGGAGGCTCTCACCGGACGGGTTGTGGCCGCGTTGGAGTACATCGACGGCAAGCTCACTCGCATTGGCGCCACTCGCAAAGCTGATGTGTTGGAGCAATGCGAGGTGGTGCGAGGCGTCTCCATCGCCGAAGAGCAGGTGGTGGAACAGGTCGAGGAACCTGAAGGTGAGGAGAATGAGCAGGAAAGAAGAGCTCGGTCGCGGAGCATCGGCTTCACCGTGCACTTTGGCGATGGGAAAGTCGTTTCAGAGAAGACGGCCAAGCAAACGTGGATTCAGGCGCTTCGCTATATGGGCCTCGAGCGCGTATCCCGCTATGAGGGTGCGGTCGTTGGCTTTCCTATGGTGGGCAAAATTAAGCGCGACAACTCGCAAAAATCCAGAGGCGAATTGCAAACGCTCGTTGATGGTTGGTGGATTTACACCTGCCTCAACAATGAGCAGAAGATTGAACACCTCAAACGCATCGCCGCATTCCTTCGCATCCCGCTCGAGATCCGCCGCCACGACCAGGCAGAATAGCATTGCTTCGCGGGGGAGGAGAAAATCGCCTTCATCGAATCGATGATAAAACCCATGTAACCACTGTCTGTCAGGTCATTGGCTGCGATATAACCGCCGGCACACGCGTTCCACGCGTGTGCATAGTGGCCGCCAGCTCCGAAAATCTGCAAAATCTGCGTTAGATTCCGGCTTGCGGTGGAGCCATCCGGGTATGCCGAGGCAAGCCTCGGCTCTACAAGTGGCTGAAAATCAATAAAATACACTGTAATCCTATTGAATCTCGTGGCTTGCTGTGAGCCATTCCACCCGGATGGCAATCGCTATGAATCGTCTCCACATCCACTCCGAAAAATCTGCTAAATCTGCGTGAGACCTTGCCAGCGAGGGGACATAGCAAAGCGCGGCGGCCGGGTGGGTCGCCGCGCTGTGGATATGGGGTGGGTGTTAGTTCACGCGGAAGCGGTCGCACCCGTCGGTGAAGTAGGCAACGATTTGGCGGGCGGCGGCGATGCCGGCGTTGATGTTGGCCTCGGCGGTTTGTGCACCCATTTTCTTTGGAGTGAAGAACACGCGACCGGGGAATTTCTCCTCGAGTTCGGCAGCGTTGTCGGGCTTGACGTCGGCCACGTATTTGAGGTCGGGACGTGCTTCGAGGGCGCGAGCCAATCCGGCTTCGTCAACCACTTCCTTGCGGGCGGTGTTGATGAGCAGACCGTTCTTGGGCATCAGGGTGATGAGGTCGAAGCCGATAGAGCCGACGGTTTGCGGAGTGGCGGGGATGTGAATCGACACCACGGCATTGTTGCGGTAGAGGTCTTCCACGGCCTTGACGGGAGTAACACCGGCTTGGGCGATGACTTCTTCGGGGCAGAAGGGGTCAACGGCCGACACTGCCATGCCGAAGCCTTTGGCGATGCGAGCCACATTGCGACCCACTTGGCCAAATGCCTGAATGCCAAGTGTTTTGCCTTTGAGTTCCCAACCGCTGGTGCCGGCATACATGTTGCGGGCAGCCATCACGGCCATACCGAACACGAGTTCGGCCACAGCGTTGGAGTTCTGACCCGGAGTGTTCTCAACCACCACGTTTGCAGCGGTAGCGGCCTTGAGGTCGATATTGTCGTAACCGGCGCCGGCGCGCACCACAATCTTCAGGTTGGGAGCGGCGGCGAACACGTCCTCGTTGATTTTGTCACTGCGCACTATGAGGGCATCGGCTTCAGCGGCGGCAGCGAGCAACTGTGCGCGGTCGGTGTATTTTTCGAGCAGCACCAAGCGATGGCCGGCGGCTTCAACTTCCTTGCGGATACCTTCCACAGCCACGGCTGCGAAGGGCTTTTCGGTAGCAACTAAGATGGTTTTCATATCGGCTTAGTGTTTAGCTTCGAAGTCGTGCATAGCTTGGATGAGAACCTTCACGCTTTCCAAGGGGAGAGCGTTGTAGAGCGAGGCGCGGAAGCCGCCCACGGAGCGGTGGCCCTTGATGCCTACGATGCCGCGTTCGCCGCAGAAGTCCACAAACGCTTTTTCCAGTTCGGCGTATTCGGGCTTCATCACGAAGCAAACGTTCATGATTGAACGGTCTTCAGCGTTGGTCACGGTGCCCTTGAACAGACGGCTGCCATCGATGGCTTCGTACAGAGCGGCAGCCTTTTCGAGGTCGCGACGTTCGAGTTCTTTCAAACCGCCGAGTTCTTTATAATAGCGCAGGGTTTGGAGAGCTGCGAAGATGGGGAGCACGGGGGGAGTGTTGAACATCGAACCCTTCTTGATGTGGGTGCGGTAGTCCAGCATGGTGGGAATCGGGCGGTCAACCTTGCCGAGAGCGTCGTCACGCACAATGGCGATGGTAACGCCGGCGGGAGCGAGGTTCTTCTGAGCGCCTGCGTATACGGCGATGTATTTCGACCAGTCGATTTCGCGGGAGAAGATGTCGGAACTCATGTCGGCAATCAGCGGGCAAGCCACTTCGGGGTCTTTGCGGATTTCGGTGCCGTAGATGGTGTTGTTGGTGGTGTAGTGGAAGTAGTCGGAGTCAGCAGCCACTTGCCAGCCACGGGGGATGAAGGTGTAGTTAGCGTCCTTGGAGGAAGCTACCACGTCGACTTCGCCGAACAGGCGAGCTTCTTTGATGGCGTTGGATGCCCAGGTGCCGGTGTCGAGGAAGGATGCCTTCTTGGCCAAGAAGTTGTAGGGCATCATGCAGAATTGCAGGGATGCGCCGCCGCCGAGCCAGAGCACGGAGAAGCCTTCGGGGATGCCGAGGATTTCCTTCACCAAAGCAGTGGCTTCGTCGATCACTGCTTGGAATTCTTTGCTGCGGTGAGATACTTCGAGCACGGACAGACCAGTGTTGGCAAAGTTCAGGATGCCCTCTGCCGTGTTCTTGATGGTGTATTCGCTCAGGATCGAAGGCCCGGCGTAAAAATTGTGTTTTTTCATACCCATTTAAATAATTTCGTTAGGTTTAGTGTTTTGTTGCGGCAAATTTAGTGAATAGATTTGTGACTACCAAAGTTTTTTGCAACTTTTTTTCGCAATATGTTGTAAAGCATCATTTTGAAAGCAAAACCACCGGGCAAACCGCCCTAAGCAGGGCCTCGCGCTTGCAAATGAAAAAGGCCGGGCGATAGCTATCGTAGCTAAAATAGCTATAGTAGCTATAGTAGCTACGGAAGCTTGCGCCGCAGGCGGATGATGAAGATGAGGCCGCGGAAGCTCAGCTCGATGGCCATGGCTATCCACACGCCCCGCAGGCCGAGGGTGGGCGCCATGAGCGCGGCTAATGGGATGCGCACGGCCCAGATTGAGCCGAAGTTCATGATGGCAGGCACCATGGTGTCGCCCATGCCGATAAATGCGCCATAGACCACGATGGAGGCGGCGTAAAGCGGCTCCGCCCACGCTTCGATGCGCAACACTTCCACGCCGAGGTCGTGGATGGCCGGCACGTTGGTGAGAATCGACATCATGCCGGGCGCGCACACATACAGAAGGATGCCGGCCACGCTCATAAACGCCACGCCGAGCCACATGGCAAGGTAGGAGAACCTACGCACCAAGTCGCGCCGCCCGGCGCCATGGCTCTGGCCCACCAACGTAGTGGCCGCTTCCCCGATGCCGAAGCCCGGCATGTAGCAAAGGCTCTCGGCTGTGACCGCGAACGCGTTCGCAGCGATGGCCACGATGCCCAACGGCGCCACGATAGCCGTAATCATGATTTGCGCCGAAGCGAACACCGCGTGCTCAAGCGTCATTGGGGCAGAAATCTTCAGCGCCTTGCGCAGCACATCGGCCTGAGGACGGAAGCTGCCGCGCTCATGGCCTTTCAGCCGCGTATCCGGTTCCACACGCACCATATAATATAATAGGTATAGCCCGACGATGGCCTCCGCGCCCGCGGTGCCAATAGCTGCGCCTAACACGCCCAACCCGGCACCCGGCACAGTGATGACCGTCCCGAAAATTTCCACTTCACGAGTGGAAAATATCAGGAAGAAGTTGAACACGATGTCGAGCAGACACATCACCACGTTGAGCAGTCCGGGCACCTTCATATTGCCGGCACAACGCAACACGCCGCCGGCGAGATAGTTCATGGTGAGCAAGGGCAACGCTGCGGCGAACACGGCGAAGTAGACCGTGGCATCGGTGCAAATGGCATCTGTACCGCCAAGCCAGCGGGGTAGGGCGGGCGCAATGGCCAAGCCGATGCCGGCGATGGCCACGGCAAAGATGATTGACGAGGTGATGCCTTGGCGGATGACGCGCCGCGCCTGCTCGGGAGAATTGGCCCCGAGGCGGTGAGCAACCTGCACCGAAAAGCCGGTGGTGGCAGCCGAACATACGCCCCAGAACAGCCACAGCGAACTGTTCATCAGTCCCACCGAGGCCGACTCGTTTGCACCCAATCGACCCACCATTGCGCCGTCGATGTACATCATCAGAATGGTCGACAGCTGGGCCACGATGGCAGGCAGCGCCATCTTGATGGTCAGCGCGGCTTGTTGGCCCAAAGTCATCGTGGCTCCGGTGCGGATGGCGGTAATGTCGGCCATAGCGAGGTTATTGAGCGGGGGATTCCATCAGCGCGTCCATCTCTTTGGGGATGATGAACACGTCGGAGGGCGACAGCGGTCGCACGTTCTCGTAGTACATGAATTTCGACAGATACAGCTGCGAATTTTTGAGCAAGAACAGCGGGATGGCCTTGCCGGTGGTCTCTGGCCAGAGGCGCACGTACTCGGTGGTGCGGTTGCGGAAGGTTGCCGTGAGGAACGAACTCTGCGCCGTCACCATCTTATTAAAGGTGGAATCGTTCTCCTCGGGGTAGAGAATCATTTCCACGTTGCCGTTGATGTCGAGTTGGCGCAACTCGCCGCCCTCGAAGTTGGCAATCATTTCCTTGCCGGCTATTTGGTCGAAGTAGCGGTCGGCTTTCTTCTGGATGGTGATTCCGAACTGCGGCAAACGCGCCTGGCGAATAGTGCTGTCGTTCATGAAAAGCTCGATAACGTTGCCGCAGATTTGGCGGTTGTCGCTCCACACCACGGGGTGGATGTACATGCGCAACGAAGTGTCGGCGCGCGACACTCGCATCGAGTCGCAAATGCCCTGCATATCAGAGCGGTAGAAGCGCACACGGGGATATACGTCGGCCACGTTGATGGTGTCGATGGTCACCGATTCGGGTACCTCGGGCGTGCCGGCCACGGTGTCGGCCGGGATGGCCGGGGTGACGATGGTGTCGAACACGCGGTAGGCGTTGAGCTGGCCGCCGTGTAGGTAGAGCGTATCGCCTTGCGAGTACTCCTTCACGAGCAGATGTCCCACGGCGTAAGCGCTGTCGGTGCGCTGGTTGAAGAAGCCGTAGTCGGCATGCAGCTGCGCCTGATGGGCACTGTCTGTGAGTACCATGTGGCCGTAGCAATTGGCTACGCCACCGGGGCGGTCGTAGTAGATGGTGTCGGCCATCATGCGGCGACCTTCGGGAGTTATAACCTCGGAGCGGTCATACAGCGCAGCGGTGTCCAACTGGGTGTGATACAAGCCGTTACACGTGTAAATGATGCCGCGGCGGTTGATGATTTCGCTGGGTGAGAACAGCTCGGCGATGTGGGTGTCGGTGTTGTAATAGAGCGTGTCGGAGTAGATGTTGAGCGTGTCGGTCGACGAGTGAGAAAACAAGTGCACGTCCTCGTAGAAGTTGGCCTCCTTGGTCGAGGGTACGTACTCACCTTGCATCGAGTAGAGCCGATTCTGCTTATCGTAGAGCACACCGCCCACGGTGTAGTAGCCCAAATCAACACGCAAATCGTAGACGAACACGTCGGTTTCCAACGTCACATCGCGGTTGATGAGCCGCACCTTCTTGCCGGCATCGGCGTAGAGGTAGCAGACTTCACGCGGGCCGTTGTAGTTAAGCTCATCGGCATAGACAAACAGTGTGTCGCCTTGCTGCATTTTCACCGAGCCGAAGGCTTCAAATGACTCTGACTCAGCGTAATAGTGAGCACTGTCGCACCACATGGTCATCGGGCCCTTGGTGAACACCACGTTGCCGGTGAGCACCACAAACGAGTCCAGCTCGCTCTTGGTCATGCGGTCGGCCTTCTCCAAGAACACGCGATTGCCCACGGCGCGATTGGCCGAAGGCACTTGTGGTGCAATGGTCACAGACTGCTGCTGCGGACTGCGCGCCATCAACAGCGAAACGCAGGCCGCAGCGGCTATGATTATGGCAAGAAGTTTGCGCATAATTAGTTGATACAGTGTAGATTACTTAGACTTAATCCAACCGTCGTATTGGAATTCGCAGCCGCGCCAGCCTTCCTCAATGCGCACGTAGGTGGTGCTGATTTTGTTGCGCAACCATTCGTCCACGATGCGTTGGCCGGCAGCTTCTTCATACATACCTTTGATGAGTTGGTAGTCGTCCGACAGGTTAGCGCGGTGGGCCGGGATACGGTTGGTCAGGCGCACGATAGCCACGATTTCGCGGTCGCGTTTGGGGTCGCGCATGATGAACGGCATAGAGATTTCGCCGGGTTCAAGCGAGGCAACAGCGCGAGCCACCTCAGCCGGAAGCTGCGACATCTCGAAGCAAGTGGTGCCGGTGGCGGAGTTAACCATTACGCCGCGGGAGTTGTAGGTATCCTTGTCTTGCGAAATGTATCGTGCTGCGTCTTCAAATGTAAAGCGCTGATTTACAACAATGTCAGTGCGAACCGAGTCCATACGTTCCAAGGCTGCTTGCAAGTCTTCGGGCGACACTTTCGGGCGCAGAAGAATGTGGCGAGTGTTGATGCGGTCGCCGCGCTTCTCGATGAGCTGGATGATGTGGAAGCCATACTCGGTTTCAACAATTTTCGACACCTTGTTGGGGTCGTTGAGGTTGAATGCCACAGCTGCATACTCGGGCACGAGCTGGCCACGGCCCATGAAACCGATTTCGCCGCCGCGCACAGCTTCGGGTGCTTCGGAGTAGAGGATGGCCAGAGTGGAGAAGTCGGCCTCGCCGCGATTCACACGGTCGGCGTAATCGCGTAGACGCGCTTTCACGTCCTCGATTTCCTGGCGCGGGATGATGGGGTTGAGGGTGATGATTTGCACCTCAACTTGCAGCGGCACGTAGGGGATGGAATCCTGCGGCAGTGCTTCGAAGTAGCGGCGAACATCGCCCGGTGTCACTTTCAAATCCTTGGTGAGGTTCGAACGCACCTGACCGATGCGGTAGCGATTGCGGATAGAGGTGGAATAATACTCGCGAATATCTGCGTAGGTTTTACGGAAGTACTGCTCCACTTTTTCGCGTGAGCCGAGGTTGGTGATGAGAAAGTTCATCTGCGCATCCACCTGCTGTTGCACCATCGATTCGGGCACTTCGATGGTGTCCAAATCGGCTTGGTGGAGGAACAAGCGGTCGATAGCAATCTGCTCGGGGATAACGCAATACGGGTCGCCCGAAATCGGAGTGCGCTCGTTCTGCATATCCTGATACATCTCCTCGATTTCCGACTTGTAAATGGGCTCGTCGCCGATAATCCATGCAACTTCTTCGATGACGTTGCTTTGGGCAGCGCACCACATTCCGGTGAGGCCCAAGGCGGCTATTGTTATGATATTTTTGATTTTCATACTGATATTTGTCCTATTTGGGGGCAAAGTTACAAATTTTCTCGCGTTTAGCGCTATTGTGGAATACTAAAATTCTTTAATTAGTTAGTAAATTCTACTGAAAGGCCGATTTGGAAGCGCCGCGGGTTGAGCGGATAGTGGCGCATTGAGAAGTAATCCGACGAGAACCAACCTTGGTTAATGTGGCTCCACATGATGTAGAACCGCGTCTTCGACAGCTTCAAATTGGCGTAAGCGTTCATCAACGGATAGTTGCCGAAGTTCACCTCCTGCTGGTTGGCGAACGCGCCGGTAGCCGGCTGATAGTTAGGCGCGTAGTAGCGGGTGTAGTAGTGGCAATCCATACCCAACTGCACGCTCAGCGTGGCTATCTTGAAGTTGAGATTGAGATTGGAGTAAATTACCAACTTGGGCAACGGAATCACTTGCTCGTTCGACGAGGTTTGGTACGTGATGCGGTTGAACCACGACAGCGGCCCGGCCTTGAGCAGTTGGCACACACGGGCGCTGAACACTTGCACGTTGTCGCCGTGACACTGCGGCAGGAACTCGCGATTGAAGTAGAGGTAATTTTCTACATTGGTTACCTCGGCCTCTAACGAGGAAGAGGTGCGCGGTAGGGTGATGCGTCCACCCACGCGCACGCGGCGCTCCTTGCTGAAGTCGTTATCCCATGCAAAGTGATTTGACACAAAGTGCTGCATGAAATACGGTGCCGCCGTGTTGGTGAACGCACCGTGAGCAGTGACGGCCACTGTGTCGCCAAGCAGCGGCACGCGTGTGGTCAGTTGGCCATTGAGATTCACATCGCCCGAGCGACGGCCGGTGACGCCAAACTCAGCTGTGGCCATATAGGTCAGTATCGAGCCGCGCTGCTTGGTGAGCTGACCGCCGATGGTCACGTTCTGCTCAGTTTCGTATGGCAACACCGACACGGATAGGGGAGTAAGGTCAGTATGTTCTA
>JBJEKG010000227.1:0-9149 GCA_051878535.1 Muribaculaceae bacterium | reverse complement strand
CAGGAAGAAGGTGATACCCACCACTTGCCACAGCAGCAACCGCTTGCGCCGCGTGGCCAATTTGGAGCGCACGAAGTTGAAGCCGCCGTTGGTGTCGACCACTTCCACGATGGTCATCGCGCCCATGAGGAAGAACAGAATCTCGCAGGCGTCGCCCAAGTGTTCGAGTAGCACCTTCTGGCCGATGAAGTGGCGCGCGGCCTCCGCCGGGTCGTTGATGTGGAACACTTCGAGGAACCGGCTGAACTCATCGCCGTGGAACTCCATCACATAATCCGGACAGCCAAACATATATAATGTCCAGCATAATACGCACATAATCAGCGCGATAGGCGCCTTGTTGATGCGCAGACCGTTCTCTAATGCTATGCAAGCGTATCCCAAGAGGAATACCGCCACGATTGAATACGTCAGTACCATAATTGAAGAGTTTTCCGTGTGCTCCGGTTATGAATGTTAGGTGAGTTTTTCGCCGAAATATAGTTTCTGCCTTTCGCCTGCAAAGTTAGCAAATTTTTTCGCACCGACCAACCCCGTCTCCACTTTTTTTTGCAAAAATTTTTGCCGCAATCAAATCCTTTTCGTAAATTTGCACTCGAAAGAACAATTGCAATCTTTTTAGCCCTCAAATGGACATTTCATTTCAAAACAAAAAGTTGGAAAGAATTGCTTCAAGCTTCGGAAAATGCCAAAAAGAATTAGGCAAAATAAGAGCCAACATCTTTCTACGGCGTATTCAGGAGCTTTACAGAGCATCAACCTTAGAGGATGTGCGCCACTTACCCGGTCACTATCACGAATTATCAGGAGACAGAAAGGGGCAATGGGCGTGTGATCTTGACCAACCTTACCGGCTTATTTTCGAGCCTCACGAGCATCCCATTCCAACAGATTTGAATGGAAAGTATATTTGGGTTGAAATCAAAGCAATTGAAATTATTGAAATAACAAATTACCACGGCAAATAGTATGGCAAATCTAAACAAATTCATTCCGGTGATAGAATTTCATCCCGGCGAAACTCTTTCGGAAAAGCTGGAAGAGATGGGTATGAGCGCCTCAGAGTTTGCCCGCCACACCGCTATTCCGGTCGAAACGATTCAAGCAGTAATTAACGGCCTGACAAGTATCACCCCCGAAATGGCAGCAAAATTTGAAGAGGTGACCCTCATTCCGGCACACTTCTGGCTGAATATGCAGCAAGGTTTCGACCAATATGCAGCCAGTCTTCGATCTTTTAGCTACCCCACTCCACCTCGTAGCTATATTTCCACTCACGCGTAACGACAATCTGCAATTCCCTCCCCCAAGTGCCGCGGCCTGCTGCGGCACCGGTCGCTTGTTGCCGCACCACGGGCCAGGCCTCGGTGTTTTTGTGGCGGCGGTGGGCTTTAGCGGCGGTGGGGGAAGAGGAGGGCGGCTTCGGGGCCGAGGTTGAATAGGGGGTCGAGGATGGAGAGGTTGGGCCGGAAGCCGAGTTTGGCTTGGCGCACTTGCCAGTAGGGTTGGGGGGCGGCGAGGGTGAAGTCGGTGTGGCGCAGGTCGGCTGCCACGGTGTCGGCGGTGGTGAGGGGGCGCCATTCCACCGGGGTGTCGAGTAGGAGCAGGGGGCGGATGATGGCGTCGGCGCGGCGGGCGAGTTCCACCACGTTGGGGGCGGCAGCCGCGTCGGCGGGGTCGCATAGCACGGTGTCGAAGCGGTCGATGAGGTATTCGAAGAAGGATGTGCGGCCGTAGGCTGATTCCAAGGCGGTGCGATGGAGGCGCCACCACTGGCCGTGGCGCGATACGGCGGCATCGGTCCACAGCGGGCGCTCGGTGGGCGAGCCGGAGTGCGGACGGTTGATGGGCACGGTGAGGGAGCAGCGGCCTTGGGTGTCGACGATGTCGTAGCGGTGCACGGCCTTGGCACGTTTGTCGAAGGGCATGGCGGTGTCAACCACCACGCGCTGCTGCTGCGCCAACGCCATGTAGTAGCCGATGGGCGCAAACAGGCGCACCGGCATGGCTGTCACCCGTAAATCGCTCATTTATCGGGGTTTGCGTCGATGAAGAAGCGGTTCCAGCGCAAGCCGCCGCCGAAGAGGCCGCGGTCCACATCGAGCGAGGCAATCACGAACATGGGCGAGCCCACAATGTGGTCCTCGGGCACGAATCCCCAGAAGCGCGAATCCTGCGAGTAGTCGCGGTTGTCGCCCATCATGAAGTAGTAGTCCATGGCGAAGGTGTAAGTCGTGGCAGGCTTGCCGTCGATGTACACCGTGCCGTCGGCGGCCAAGTATGAGTTGGTGTGGCCTTCGTAATTGCGGATGCAGCGCTGATATGTGAGCCAATTTTCGCGGTTGAGGGTGATGGTGAGGCCCTTGCGGGGGATGAGCAGGCCTTGGTCGCCGCCGTAGTTGCCAAGGGTCCATTCCTCGGCTAAACCGGTGGGGAAGAGGTGCATGGTGGCGCCGTCGGCTTGGAACATGGAGGAGGTTTTGACCATCTCGTCGATGTAGCCCATGGCGATTAGCGAATCGGCGGCGGCATTGGTCAGAGGCATCACGTAGAACATTTCCGCGGTGGCGGCTGTGGGCATCACTTGGGCTATGATAGCACAGTCTTCGGGGCCGTAGGCGACCGATTGCACGTCCTTGGGAGCAATTTCCAGGTCGTAGAGCACGTCATTGGTGAGGGGCTGCGACGAGGTGCAGAAGTAGGAGAACTGCACGTGCTCGGGCTGCGGCATAGGCTCGCCGTCGGTGTAGATGATGTCGTCGACGATTTTCAGACGTTGGCCGGGCAGGCCCACGCAGCGCTTCACAAAGTGCTGACGGCGATCGACGGGGCGGTACTTGATTTTGCCGAAGATTTCGGGGTGGGCGGCAATGTGTTCGCGGCCGTATTTTTCCACCAAGATATCCCAATACTCGGGCGATTCCTCAAGGCGGGTGGCCACGGTGTCGCCGGCGGGGAAGTTGAACACCACGATGTCGCCCTGCTCCACCGAGCGCCAGCCTTTGAGGCGGTGGTACTCAAACTGGGGCCAATCGAGGTAGCTGTCGCCGCCGACCAGTGGCATAGTATTGTGCACCAGCGGGAAGTTGACCGGAGTCATGGGCACGCGTGGGCCGTAAATCATCTTGTTGACCCACAGGTAGTCGCCGGTGAGCAGTGTCTTCTCCAACGACGACGAGGGGATTTGGTAGTTTTGACCCACGAAGGCGAAGATGAAGTAGACCAACACCAAGGCGTAGACGATGGCGTCGACCCAACTCATTATGGTGCGCAGGGTTTTATCCTTGATATTCTTCCACCAAGTGAAGGGGATGTAGCCGGTGATGTAGATGTCGAACAGGAGCAGCCACCACAGGGCCACGGGCCAGTTGCCCAACCAAGCCACCCACAGGAAGAAGATTATGGAGACAATGCCGAAACGCAGCCAGCGCTTCCAGCCGTTGACTTTGACGCGGCTGATGAAATCGGCTTTGAGTTTTGCTATATCAATCATGAGTTAAAGCGATTGGAAGTTCTCACAGGAGGACAGGAGATTTAACAGGAGGACAGAAGATTATTTGTTTATATATAATAATGTAAGCAGTGGTTTTGTTCCGATAAACGATAAACGCTAAACGATAAACGCTAAACGATAAACGCTAAACGATAAACGATAAACGCTGAACGATAAACGCTGAACGATAAACGATAAACGCTCAGAGGCTGCGGCGCCAGGCGCGACGGCGGCGGTGCTGGGTGTGGTCGAAGTACTCCCACTGACGCTGCACGTTCTCGTTGACTTCCAACTCGGGGTTGGACTCGGCGTACTCGTAGCCACACTGGTAGTAAATCGGTTCCAAGTCGTTGAACAACAGCGCGTTGACGCCCTTGTTTTGGTACTCGGGCTTCACTGCCACCAACAGCAGGTCCACCACCTTGCTGTGACCCTTAATGGCGCGCAGCAGGTGCCACCAGCCGAAGGGGAAGAGCTTGCCGCCGCACTTGCGCAGGGCCGCCGACAGCGACGGCATCGAGATGCCCACAGCCACCAATTGGTTGTCGGCATCAGTCACTACGCTCACGTTGTCCAGTCGCAAAATGCCGAGGTACTCGCCGATGTAGTGGTCGATTTGGCGCGGAGTCAGCGGCACGTAGCCGTAGAGCTTGTCGTATGCCTCGTTAACCAACTGGAACAGCGCCTGGCCGTAGTCGTCGCGCAATTTCTTGCGGTCGGTGTATTTCTTAACCTTGAGGTTGTATTTCTTCTGCACAATTTGCGCGATGCGCACAAATTTTTCGGGTAACACGCCGCCTTCGGGCACGTAAATTTTGAACTCTACCCAGTCGGCATCTTTCTCAAAGCCAAGGCGTTGCATGTGGTCCACGTAGTAGGGATAATTGTAGATGGTGGCCATGGTGCTCATTTGGTCGAAGCCTTCCACGAGCATACCTTCGCGGTCGAGGTCGCTGAAGCCCATCGGGCCCACCATCGAGGTGCAACCGCGGTCGCGCCCCCAGGCTTTTACAGCGTCGAAGAGCGCATCCACCACCTCGTTGTCATCGATAAAGTCCATGAAACCGAAGCGGATGGCGAGGTTGTTGTACTTCTCGTTGGCTAACCGGTTGATAATGGCGGTGATACGACCCACAGGGCGGCCGTCGCGGTAGGCCATAAACATCTGCGCGTCGCAGTGGTCGAAGGCCGGATTTTTCTTGGGGTCGAGCGTGGCCATCTCATCGATAATCAATGGCGGCACGAAGTAGTCGTTGCCCTTATATAAGTCGATGCCGAAGTGCACGTAGTCGCGCAGGTTTCGGCTCGTTGGTTCTAATGCTTTTACTACTACTGACATAGCTTACTTTGATTGTTCAACTGCTTGAGGTTCAGCGGATTTGTTGCTGTTATAACGAGGATGGTCGGTGAGCGAGAGGTACACCATCAGCGCCACCATGCCGGCCAAGAAGGCCACCACGGCGATGTAGAACGCGTTGGGACGGCGGCCGGCCAAGGCCATGCGCAGCGACTGGGTGTCGCGAGGTCGGCGGTCGGGGTTGGCGTCGGTGCAGCGCTCCGCCACGCGGCGCAGGCGCGGATTGTCGATGCCGGTGGCATCCAATACCTCCTTCAGCACCAAACCATAATTATAGATGTCTTGCGAGGTGTCGCCATGCGACAAACACTTGCGCTGGTCAAACCCTACGTCGATAAGTTTCAGATTACCAATATTTTCGGTGAAGATGATATTGTCTGGCGTGAGCGGATGGTGCGCCAAGTGATTGTTTTGGATGTACTCCAAAGCGTCGACCAACTGGTGGCTCAGCTTGTCGATGTGAGCCGCCTCCACCTTGCCCTCGCGCAAGAGCTTGCGCAGCGAATCGCCGTACACATCGTCAGTGATGATGCACCGACCGATGCCCGGCACATCCTCGAAATCGTTGATCATCACGATGTTAGGGTGGCACAGATTATAGCGGATGTCAAACTCCTTCTCGAGCATCGCCTGCATCTCCGGACTATCCTTGAACTCCGGACGCAGCGTCTTGAGCATCACCCACTTGCCAAATTTCTTGGCAGTATACACATGATAGAACTCCTCATCCCATTCCGGGAGGTGTTCAATTTCAGTCCAGCGCGGTTGGTCGTTATTCATCTTTTAACAATATAGTTTATTTCAAGCTACAAAGTTAGCAAAAATTTTTCATACAGCCAAAAATCCCGCCCACATCCGCCAATTTTCCTGCAAAAATCCCGTTTAGACACGATATGCAATTTCCAAAGAAAATGAAAGAGCCGTGTTTATTATTTGAGATTTTAGTTGGAAAATATGGCTATTACAAATATTTTTGTTAACTTTGCACTGCTATGGCACGCGAGTATGTAACTATACCCAAGCAGATGTACCTGTGGGCTATAGAGCGAGCAGGTTACAATGTCGATGAGTTTCTTCTAACTCATCCGGATATTGCTATGTATGTAGAAGGTGAGAAGCGACCTACAGTGAAGCAGCTTGAGGCCTTTGCATCTATGGTGCATGTACCTGTAGCATTTCTGATGCTTTCCACTCCCCCGACTGAAACCACACCCATACCAATGTTTAGAGGTAAAGCCGGAAATGGTAAATTTGATTTGAATGTCTATCAAACTGTGCTGGATGTGCAAGGTCGGCAACAGTGGCTGTCGGAATATTTAGCCGAGAATGATATTGACGAGTGCCCATTTGTAGGAAAATATAATATCAGCACACCTATTCAGGATATGGCGGTGATTATACGCCAGCTTCTTAGCATGGAAATCGACTGGATGATGAGTTTTAGCACTCCGGATAAGGCCATCAATTATTTTGTCGAAAAGATGGAAGAAGTGGGCATCTGCGTCTTTTTCAATGGGATTGTCGGCAATAACACTCATCGAGCGTTGGATGTAGAAGCGTGCCGTGGCTTCGCACTTGTTGAAGAAGCTAACGCGCCCATGATTTTCGTGAACAATAGCGATAGCAAAAGCGCACAGATGTTTACTTTAGCGCATGAATTTACCCATGTGCTGGTTGGCGTTAGCGCCGGTTATGCCGGTATTGAAGGCGAATATCATGATTTGGTGGAATCCTACTGCGACAAGGTGGCTGCCGAATTCTTAGTCCCTGCTATTCTTCTTAAAAACAACTGGACCACCATTGAAGACGCTGCTCAAAAATTTAATGTAAGCACACTTGTTATAGCGCGCCGAGCACACGATTTGGGTATTATTAGCAGTGAAGAATATCGCGATTTCTATTTACGTTATAGGGCTAATATGCGAACAAAGAAAAAGACATCCGGTGGCGCGTTTTATAAAACGGCTGCAAAAAGGATTGGCAGATTATTTGCCATTCATATTCACAATGCTGTTCGCTCCAAACAAGTGTCTTATACCGAGGCTTATCGATTGACCGGTCTATACGGCCGGACTTTTGATAAATTTATGGCAGCTATAATCTAAGCAGTTATGACTTATTTACTCGACACAAATATATTCATAGCCGCTAAGAATGAGCTGCCAATGGATGTTTATCCATCATTTTGGCGAGCACTTGCGCAATTGGCCGCTAATGGCTCGTTCAAATCCATCAAAAAAGTGGAGGATGAAATTCGTAAAGGTAACGACGAGTTAGTTGATTGGATAGATACCAATTTGCCAAAAGACTTTTTCATTAAGGAAAATGCCGAGACGCTCGTTGCGTTATCGGCTGTATCTCAGTGGGCTACGATGAGTAGAGTATATACGCAAGCGGCAAAAATGGACTTCGCATCAGTTGCCGATTCATGGCTCGTTGCGGAAGCCCTGTCGCGGTCGATGACCATCATCACCAATGAAATATCCGACCCGCAATGCAAGAAGCGCGTCAAGATTCCGGACGTATGCATAGCCGTTGGTGTGAAATACTGCGACCTAAACACAGCCTTTAGAACTCTCGCCGTCAAAATTTAACCGGCTTCCCCACTCTTACCTCTTACCCCGCCACCCTCCACTCTCCACCCTCCACTCTCCACTCTCCGCTAAAATAGTTAAAAGAATGAAAAAAAGTTGTGTGGGTGCGGCGATATTTGTAACTTTGTGGTTCAAAACTACTTAATCTGTGATAATCGCTCGGAAAATATGCAAGAGTTTCGGCACTGTGGAGGTGCTGCGCGGCGTTGATTTGGAAGTCAGGGCCAAGGCTGTGACGTCGGTAATCGGCCCCAGCGGCGCGGGCAAAACCACTCTGCTTCAGATACTTGGCTCGTTGTCGCGGCCCGACAGCGGCCGGGTGCTCTACGATGATGTCGACATCAGCCAATTAGGCGATGCCGCCTTGTCGCGCTTTCGCTGCTTGAACATCGGCTTCGTGTTTCAGTTGCACCGGCTGCTGCCGGAGTTCTCTCTGTTGGAGAACGTGGCCATGCCGGCACTGTTGGCCGGGCGAGGCAAGGCGGAGGCGTTCGAACGTGCGCGCAAGTTGCTGAAGCGGTTGGAGTTGGAGCATCGCGTCGACCACCGACCGGCGGAGCTCTCCGGCGGCGAGTGCCAGCGAGGTGCCGTGGCGCGTGCGCTCATCAACGAGCCCAAAGTCATTTTGGCCGACGAGCCCACCGGCAGCTTGGATTCAGCCAACCGCCAGCGGTTGCACAAGCTCTTCTTCGAGCTGCGCGACGAAATGGACGCCACATTCCTCGTGGTCACCCACGATGAAAGCTTAGCCGCTGATTCCGACCACATTATACAGATGGCCGATGGCCGTATCATTATTTGAAATCACTCACAAGTCTAATAAAAAATACATCATGATGAAATCTATCTACAAACTGCTGATGATGGTGCCGGTGCTGATGGCAGCAATGCTGTGCTCCTGCAACGATGACAACGACACCCCCATCCCCTCCGGCGCTTTCACCGTGTTTGCAACCCTGGAACGCATCGACAACACCGGCGCCACCTTCACCACTCAGGAACTCGACGATTCCGACTTAGTTACCTACACCACCACTCAGGAATTAGACTCCAAGAGCTACACTGTGGGCAATCGCTACGTGATTGTGTTCTCCAACCAAAGCGGCAAGCGCTTCCAAAGCGGCGAAATCACCCTCTACATGGCTTATAGCGTGTTCAACGGCAAGGCCGAAAGCCACTCCGCCGCCGACTGCGAAGCCGCATTCAAAGACCCCGTGAACCTGTCGATGATTTACCGCACCGGCAAGTGGCTCAACGTCGAAGCCACCGCACCCGTGGGCGTGCAACCCAAGACCTTCACCGTCTATGTGGACCAAGCCACCATCAACAACGAGATTCCCGAGGTATACCTCGCCTTCAAAACCGACAACCTCAACGGCGTAGAGCGCACCTTCTTCGGCTCGTTCGACCTCTCGCCGGTGTGGAACCTCAACACCTGCCGTGGCCTGCGCATCCACTACTACACCAAAGGCGTTGAAACCGTGGAAGTTATCAACAAAACCGACCTTCCCATCAAACCCGAACTTTAACCCACTACGCCACGCCCTCGCCGCAGGGCGTGGCTCGTTTTTAAGATATGGCTGACCGCAGAATATTGCTATGTTTGGTGCACATCGGCACCAAAGAATTGGAATACATCCACCGCGCATTTGAGGGCAACTGGGTGGTGCCCCTCGGTCCGGATGTGAACGCTTTCGAGGACGAT
>JBJEKG010000226.1:0-9169 GCA_051878535.1 Muribaculaceae bacterium | reverse complement strand
GGCCGTCCACTGGAGGCCGCCCGATTAAAAGAGCGCGTGGAATACGACTTGGAGATGATAAAGGAGATTGGCTACTGCTCCGGCATCGAGAACTACTCGCGCTACTTCGATGGCCGCAAGCCCGGCACGCGCCCATTCTGCCTATTGGACTATTTCCCAAAGGATTACCTCACCATCATAGACGAGAGCCATGTGACCTTGCCGCAGATTCGCACCATGTACGGCGGCGACCTCTCGCGCAAAACCAACTTGGTGAACTACGGCTTCCGCTTGGCAGCCGCCTTGGACAACCGCCCGCTCACCTTCGACGAGTTCGAGGAAATCTCCGGTCAAACCATCTACGTGAGTGCCACCCCGGCCGAGTACGAGTTGCTGAGCACCGGCGGCGAGGTGGTGGAACAAATCATCCGCCCCACCGGCCTGCTCGACCCGGTAATCGACGTGCGGCCGTCGCTTAACCAAATCGACGACCTCATGGAGGAAATCATGGTGCGCACCGAGAAAGGCGAGCGCACTTTGGTGACCACTCTCACCAAGCGCATGGCCGAGGAACTCAACGACTACTTTCTCAAGAATCAAATCAAGACAGCCTACATCCACAGCGACGTGGAGACGATGGATCGCATCCGCATTCTCGACGACCTACGCGCCGGCGTGTACGACGTGCTCATCGGCGTGAACCTGCTTCGCGAAGGCTTGGACCTGCCGGAGGTGTCGCTCGTGGCCATCTTGGATGCCGATAAGGAGGGCTTCCTGCGCAGCCACCGCTCGCTCACCCAGACCGTGGGCCGTGCCGCTCGTAACCTCAACGGCACCGTGATTATGTATGCCGACAAGGTCACCGACTCCATGCGCCAAACCATCGAAGAGACAGAACGCCGCCGCGCATTGCAACTCGCTTACAATGAGGAACATGGCATCACACCGCAAGCTATTGTCAAGGCACGTTATGCCATCGTGGGCAAGGAAGATGCCGACGATGTGGAGCAACGTCTGTCGCCGCGCCGCACCAAGGCGCCCGAAGTGCCTTACGGGCAGGAGTACAGCACCGCGGTCGACATCGCCGCCGACCCCGTGGTGCCCTACATGAGTCGCGACGAATTGCGCCGCTCGGTCGACCGTCTGCGCGAGCAAATGCTTGCCGCCGCCAAGGATATGGAGTTCATCGAAGCCGCTCGCTTGCGCGACGAAATTATCAAGCTCGAAGAGCGTATCGAACAAATGAAGTAACTGTATGTCAATCGATTATAATCACCTCAAGCCCACCGACTGGCTCCCTACCACTGTCAAAGAAATGAAGGCACGCGGCTGGGATGAAGTCGACGTGGTGTTGTTCTCGGGCGATGCCTACGTCGACCATCCCTCCTTTGGCGCCGCCGTAATCGGTCGCGTCCTCGAGGCCCACGGCTACAAGGTGGCCATTGTGCCGCAGCCCAACTGGCAGGACGACCTGCGCGACTTCCGCAAGTTCGGCCGTCCGCGCCTGTTCTTCGGCATCTCGGCCGGCGCGATGGATTCGATGGTCAACCATTACACCGCCAACCGCCGCTTGCGCTCCGACGATGCTTACACCGCCGGCGGTCGCCATGGCCAACGACCCGACTATCCCACCATCGTCTATTCTGAAATCCTACGCAAGCTATATCCCGATGCGCCAATCGTGGTGGGTGGCATCGAGGCCTCGCTGCGCCGCCTGTCGCACTACGACTATTGGCAAGACCGCCTGCGCCCGTCGATTCTCTTGGACTGCAAGGCCGACATCCTGCTCTACGGCATGGGTGAACGCAACACTGTGGACCTCGCCGCCCGCCTCGCCGCCGGCGAGCACATCAGCCAAATCACCGACCTGCGGCAGAGCGTGGTCATTCGCCCAATCGAGGAGATGCCAGCAGCTACCGACGACTCTAACATCGTGCTCAGCTCGTGGGACGAGTGCCGAGCCGTGCCTAAAAAGCAGTCGCTCAACTTCCGCCACATCGAGCAGCAGAGCAACTCGCTCAACGGAGGCCTCACACTGTGGCAAGCCTACGGCAAGGTGGCTGTGAAGGTCAACCCGATGTACCCGGCCATGAAGCCGGGCGAAATCGATGCGGCGTTCGACCTGCCTTACACGCGCCTGCCCCACCCTCGCTACAAGGGCAAGGAGATTCCGGCATACACCATGATTCGCCACTCGGTCAACCTCCACCGCGGGTGCTTCGGCGGTTGCGCCTTCTGCACCATCTCCGCTCACCAGGGCAAGTTCATCGCCTCGCGCTCGGTTGAGTCCATCATGAGAGAGGTAGAACAGGTGACGCAAATGCCTGATTTCAAAGGCTATATCAGCGACTTGGGTGGCCCATCGGCCAACATGTACGCTCTCGGCGGCAAAGACCTGAGCATCTGCGCACGTTGTATGAAGCCGTCGTGCTTGCATCCGGTGGTGTGCCCCAACCTCAACACCGACCACTCGGCGCTGCTCGACATCTACCACCGCGTAGATGCGCTCAAAGCTGTGAAGAAATCATTTGTCGGTTCCGGCGTGCGCTACGACTTGTCGATGCACCCCACCGGCGACAGCAAGGTGGATGCGGTGAACCGCCGCTACAATCGCGAGTTGATTGCCGACCACGTGAGCGGCCGCCTGAAAGTGGCACCCGAGCATACCGAGGACGGTGTGCTCAGAATCATGCGCAAGCCATCCTTCTCGCTGTTCGAAAAGTTCCACAAGATTTTCGACGATGTCAACCGCTCAAAGGGTCTGAAGCAGCAGTTGATACCTTACTTCATCTCGAGCCACCCCGGTTGCCACGAAATCGACATGGCGGAGTTGGCTGTCAAGACCAAGGCGCTCAACTTCCACTTGGAGCAGGTGCAGGACTTCACCCCCACCCCGATGACCGTGGCCACCGAAATCTACTACAGCGGCTACCATCCCTACACCGGCGAACGCGTGTTCACCGCGGTCAAGCCGCAGGAGAAGTTGGCCCAGCGCAAGTACTTTTTCTGGTACGACCGCACCTACCGCATCGACATAGAGCGCTCGCTCCACAAGCTCCATCGACCGGATTTGATAGCAAAATTATTCTCTAAAAACAAACGATAACTATGACATTCGACGAATTGAAATCACTGTTGGCTGCCGACCGCTCGTATCGCATCTTCAACCAAAGCGAACGCATCCCGCGCGAAATTTTGGAAAAATTGGTCGACCTCACTCGTCTGTGCGCCTCGGGCCGCAATGCGCAACCATTGCGCTACCGCCTCGTTACCTCCGAGGACGAGTGCGCCAAGGTGTACGAGTGGCTGAAGTGGGCCGGCTATTACACCGATTGGGCCGGTCCGGCCGAAGGTGAACGTCCTGCTGCATATTTGGTGCAATGCCTCGACACTGAAGTCGGTGCTAACTGCTTGTGCGACGACGGTTTACACCTCCAAGCCATCACCTTGGGTGCAGCCACCTTGGGCTACGGTTGCTGCATCATCAAGTCGTTCAACGTGGCCGAAGTAGCTGCCGCTCTCGGCATCGATGCGCGCTATCAGCCGCGCTACGTGCTGGCCATCGGTCGCCCGGCCGAAACCGTGCGCTTGGAACCGCAAGTGGGCGAGGAGTTCAAGTACTATCGCACCGCCAACGGTGTGCACCATGTGCCAAAGCGCTCACTTGCCGAGCTGATTATCGGCTAATCGAGCTTGATGTTGAGTTGTAAAGTGCCTTCTTCCGAAGCCTGTTGATACAGGTCGCGGAGGAGGGCTTTTTCGTATGCGATGCGGTTGAGATTGGTGAGGCGGTTCACGATTTGCTCGCGTGCTGCCTCCAATGGCATCGGCTTGCCAGAGGGGATTACTGCGGTGATGAATAGCAGGGATGTGAAGCCGCCCAACGAGGCGTCGAGCGAGTGGTTCGAGGCCAGCCACGAATCGGGCGACGAGCCGAATATGTACGGGATGCGCGATTCAATCTGCTCCCAATCCACCCAGCGATTGCGGAAGTAATCATAGTGAATTGCCGAGGTGAGCACCTCCTTTTCGAGGCGGTCGATGTCGGCCGGCTTGTCTGACTTGTACAGGCGGCGCAACGTGCGCAGGTTCGCGGCATCGTTGGGCACTTTGAGGTACACGCCGCGCACCAACGGCCGCTGCAAGGTGAACTCGCGCTTGTGCTCGCTGTAATACGCTTCAATCGAATCCTCCGAGATGGAATCGGCATGGATTTGGTACATCTTGCGCTTGTATTCGGTGAGTATCAGGCGGTTGCGATACTCGGCGGTGAGGCGGTCAATTTCCGTGAGGTCAACTTCGTTGACGGCCACCTCCGAAATGAGGTGCTCGTTAATCCACTCGGACACGTAAGCGCGCACGAACAGAGTGGAATCCTCCGGCGAGAGACCGGCGGGCATGGCTTGGCGCAGTTGCTCGATGGTGAGCGATGAGTCGCCGATTTTCACCACGTAGGCTGAATCGGCATCAGAGCTGTTGCCACATGCACTGAAGAGCAATGTGGCGGATAAAACAACACCGACCGCAAGCCAGCGTTGTAAGGTGGATTGCAAACCGGTGTTGGTCATGTTTAACCCTAATTTATTTCACTTGCTGCAAGACCTCGCGGTTAATCGTTACGGGATACCGCTGCCGGAGTTGCTGCAACCATTGTTGTTCTAATTCTGCTTGATAATCGCTGATGACGGTGCCGCGCACGTCGGATGCTTCTTCCGGAGCATCGATGATGCGGCCACGGAACACGCGGTACGAGGGCCAGTGTGCGTTGGCCGATGCGGGACGTTCACCACCGAAAGCGAGGTAATCGGTGATGGCGTTTTCACCTTGAGCGGCGATTACGCGTTCCACTTTCACGTCGCGGCCGAAGCGAGTGCGGAAAGCTTTTACCACGTCGGCGGGAGCGGTGGTGGAGGGAATGCTGTCGTAGCCGAACTGAGCGGCCTCAGCCAAGATGGAATCGTTGGTGGCGAAAATGATGTAGCTCTTGAATTTGGGCTGGCTCCATGCGTAGCGGTCTTTGTTGCGTTGGAAGAAAGCCTCAAGACCTTCGCGGTCCTTCGATGCACGGTCCCAAACGGTGCGGTTGGAAATTTCGAACAGCAGGATGCCGTCGCGATACTCGTTAACCAAGTTGCGATAGTCGGCATTGATTTCGTAGAGCTCTTGGCGAGCGTATTCCAAGATGACTTCGTTCATTTGGATTTGCGCTTGCTCGGCAATGAACTTGCGGATGTTGGCACCACCGCGCACAGCAGATACCGGCAGAGCGGGCACCATTTCGGCGAGAGTGTAAGCATCGCCTCGCACAATGTAGATGGGCAGGTCGCAGCGAGCGAAGGTGGCCAGCATGGTGCTGTCGAGCACGGCACCGGAGTTCTCGGCCATGTTCTCAACCTTGTCGAGGTTGTCTTCGAGCAGACGTGCTTGGTATTCCTGAGCTTTGCGAGCGATGAAAGCCAAGCGCGGCATATCGTTGTTGCCTTGGATGGATTGTGCTAATTGGTCGTGCATCTCTTCGTAAGAAGCAATGCTGCGAGCGTCGAGCTTGCGGATAATGTGCCAACCGAAGGCGGTGCGGAACGGGTTGGACACTTCGCCCACGTTGAGAGCAAACGACACTGAATCAAACGGTGCTACCATCATGCCGCTGCCGAACCAGTTCAGGCGGCCGCCGCGAGCAGCGCTGCCGGGGTCTTGCGACAGAGTGCGAGCCAACTCTTCAAAGCGAGCGGTGTCGGCCGATACCACGCGGTAGATGGAGTCAATGCGAGTTTCAACTGCTTGGCGTGCATCGTCGTTCATATCCGGGGTGACGCGTAGCAGGATGTGTTCGCAGAGCACTTCGCCGCGCGAGGGACGACGGTTTTCCACGCGGATGATGTGCACACCGTAGCCCGAGTTGACCACCGGGGAAATTTCACCCACAGCAGTGGCAAAAGCTGCATCCTCAAAGGGCTTGGGATAGCGACCGCCAAGCACTACACCCATCAAACCGCCACGTTGCGACGAGCCGCGGTCGATGGAATATTTGCGAGCGGCAGTCTCGAAAGCGAGGTTGCCGGCAAGGATTTCGTTGCGGATGGAATCGAGTTTGGCTTGGTCGGCCTCGGCCATCATGATGTGGCTGACAGTCACTTCGTTGGCCAAGTGCTCGTAGGCTTCGCGCACGGTTTGCTCAAACACAGCTTCATCGCGAAGGTAAGGAGCGGCAAGTTCGTTGCGGAACTTGTGGAACCCGGTGATCAATTCGGCAGTAGTGTCAATACCGGCAGCTTCGGCATCAGCCACTTTAAGTTTGTAGTTCACAAACATTTCCACATACTCATCGAGAGTTTGCGGCTGCACTTGCTGCGAATTGTTCTTGTTATAGAGGTATTCAAATTCGCTCAACTGCACATCCTTACCGGCCACGCTCATCAGCACGGGGTCAGTTTGCGCCGTCAGCGCCCACAACGACGCGCCAAGCACGCCAATTGCCAATACAAGTTTTTTCATTTGTTTGAAATATCGTATTTCTTATTTATATGCATACTATAAAACAATAACGCACCGCGTGCCAAAATATTGTATAATCCCCAACATTTCACTTCAATATAAAAATAGTTTGCAAAATCGCACCGAATCAAGGGCTACCCCGAGAATTTCCAATCGTGGGTGAATGACAATGCGGACAAAATCGCCGATGCACGCCGCCGTGGCACCGAGCCATATTTCATTCGCAACAATGCCGCCGCCATCGATGACATCCTCAACCCGCAAAAACAAATGGTTCAGTCGGGCGTGTTGCCGCAAAACGCAACAGACCTTATAAACCATTTGCAAGCGAATGGCAATCTCGAAGAATCAATCCACGGCGGATTATCAGAGCGTGAAGTATATCGCAAATGGGATTCATTGAGCGAAGAAGAACGTTTGCAAGTGCTTGAACGTGGTCGTTATACCGGTATGTTATCAACCGAAGAATCGCTTGATTTCGCGAACTTGTATCAACCGACAACACGCGAAAGAATGATTGGCATCTTGCAGGATGAACTCGAAAACAAGCGGCTTGGACATGATGTTGAAGATACGAATCATTACATTATCAAATTCAAAGGTGATGATTCGGTGATTCATTCATACGACCTCGAAAAGCCACTCACGGCGGCACAACTCAAACGCATCGAATACATTTCAGCCAATTCTGGCATGTCGAATTATCGATATTGGGTGGCAAACGATGAAGCAAAGAGCGCTTTAATGAAATACATGGGATTCGTTGAGTATGAGGACGGACGCGTTATTGCTTCATGGAACGGCAAAGATTATTTGAGTAATAACTTACACCAATTACGCGAATCAAAATTTGATAAATCAATGAAACAATTGAGAAAGGAACTCGTCCGTCAACAGCGTGAACGTCTTCTGATTGTTAATTCGAAGGGCATTGTAATAAAGCGTGTAATGGGCGATACTCGAAGTGTATCATTTGATGATTCGATTGCTGATATTGCCAAAAATAATTGGGTAACGCACAATCACCCTACCGGAAAAGGAGAATCAGGAATAAAACGTTTGGGTTATTCATTGAGTATTGATGATATAAGGGAAGCGATAAGGTGCGATATGCGCGGGATTATTGCAGAATCGCCCTACTACAGATATAAGATTGAACGACCAAGCAATGGTTGGGCCGTTGATTTGGATGTTGTCAGAAAAAGATATTCCGAAATATATAAAGAAATCATATCAGAATATCAGTCTTCATTTTCATATCATGAAAATTTATCAATTATACTTCAGCACCTTACATTGAAGAGATTGGCAAACGAGTTTGGTTTCTTGTATGAATATATGAAGTTATGATGCTTCTGATTGAAATTTTTTAATTAAATCGGAGTGAATATTTAGAAATTTATTACAATCGGATTCGACAGTATCATCATTATCAAAATCAAGCGCTAACCGATTCATGAGATAGTCCAATTGTTTGATATCGGAATATCTGGCATACTTAGCCAGTGCACAATCCAGTGTGATTAACTGCCCTTTTAGTTGTTCCATTTTTTCAAATGTCATAAATTCAAATGTTAAAAGTTACACATTCATCGCGATGCAAGCGGTAAGCAAGGCGGCAATTGAAACGATAAGCGTTGCGGTGGCGATGGCTGTTCCGATTATCCAGCGCCACGGAATCGGATTGTATAAATGCGGATTATCGATGATGTATGAAACGCCAAATTCGGTGAGTTCAGTGCTTGCAACGATATGGCCACTCGACCACGAAACGCAAATCAATCCGCAACGCTCCAATGCGGCGGCCGCGCACGAAATCGCTTCATCGCTCATCCCATCCGGAAAATAATCCACGTTGGCGGCGATGTTGCGAAGTAATCGCTTTTCATTCCGTGTCAGCTTGATTCTTTGCATTGCGTTGAGGTTTGATGGTGCAAATATACACATTTATCACCGATTTTCAGAATCTATGTAATAAAAAGTTGCTAAATATGTTGAAAAACCGCTCCGGGCGTATGTGACCTATCGGCTCGTAATTTATGCGATTTTGCTGTCCTTATTGACACAATCTACGAAAAGCGGCGCTTGATGGCGTCGCTTTTCGTAAGGTATGTTGCGGGGGAGGGTTTAGCGCTGGCCTACGGAGTAGTTGGGGGCTTCGGAGGTGATGGCCACATCGTGGGGGTGGCTTTCGGCCACGCCGGCGTTGGTGATGCGGGTGAAGCGGGCGTTGTGGAGGGCTTCGATGGTGGGAGCGCCGCAGTAGCCCATGCCGGCACGCAGGCCGCCAAGCATTTGATATACAACCTCATAGAGGGAGCCTTTGTAGGGCACGCGAGCGGCGATGCCTTCGGGCACGAGTTTCTTGCTGTCGCTTTCGCCGCCTTGGAAGTAGCGGTCTTTCGAACCTTTTTCCATAGCTTCGAGCGAGCCCATGCCGCGGTAGGTTTTGTATTTACGGCCGTTGAAGATGATGGTGTCGCCGGGCGATTCTTCCACGCCGGCGAGCATACCGCCGAGCATCACGGAGTGAGCGCCGGCAGCGAGTGCTTTGACTATGTCGCCGGAGTAGCGGATGCCGCCGTCGGCAATCAGGGGCACGTCGGTGCCTTCGAGGGCTTTGGCTACGTCGTACACGGCCGAGAGTTGAGGAACGCCCACGCCGGCGATGATGCGGGTGGTGCAGATGGAGCCC
>JBJEKG010000225.1:0-1856 GCA_051878535.1 Muribaculaceae bacterium | reverse complement strand
CAGGCATCCACCTCCGAGCTCTTCGGCAAGGTGCAAGAGGTGCCGCAGAGCGAAACCACACCGTTCTACCCGCGTTCGCCCTACTCCGTGGCCAAGCTCTACGCGTTCTGGATTATGAAAAACTACCGCGAGAGCTACGGCATGTACACCGCCAACGGCATCCTGTTCAACCACGAATCCGAACGCCGCGGCGAGAACTTCGTCACCCGCAAAATCACCCTTGCTGCCGCTCGCATCGTGGCCGGGCTGCAGGACAAGCTCTACTTAGGCAACCTCAACGCGATGCGCGACTGGGGCTACGCGCGCGACTACGTGGAGTGCATGTGGCTCATCCTCCAACAACCCGAACCGGACGACTTCGTGGTGGCTACGGGCGAATTCCACTCCGTGCGCGAGTTCACCACCTTAGCCTTTGCCCGCGCAGGCATCGCCCTTCGCTGGGAGGGCGAAGGGCTGCAAGAGAAAGGCATCGACGAGGCTACCGGACGCGTGCTCGTGGAGGTCGACCCGCGCTTTTTCCGCCCCGCCGAGGTGGAACAGCTGCTGGGCAACCCGGAGAAAGCACGCCGCGTGTTGGGCTGGAATCCGCGAGCCACATCCTTCGAACGCTTGGTCGAAATCATGGTCGATGCCGACATGGCGCTGGTCAAAAAACAGAAGTAACTATGCTTAATAAGGATTCTAAAATCTACGTGGCCGGCCATCGCGGATTGGTGGGCTCGGCCATCATGCGCAACCTGCAGCAACGCGGATTCACCCGCGTAATCGGTCGCACTCACGCTGAATTAGACCTGCTCGACGGCGCTGCCGTTCGCGAGTTTTTCGACCGCGAACAGCCCGAGGCCGTGGTGCTCGCTGCCGCTCACGTGGGCGGTATCATGGCCAACAACGTGTATCGTGCAGATTTCATTTACCAAAATCTGCAGATACAGCAGAACGTCATCGGCGAAGCCTGGCGACACGGCGTGCAGCACCTGCTGTTCCTCGGTTCGACCTGCATCTACCCGCGCGAAGCACCGCAACCCATCACCGAAGATGCGTTGCTCACCTCGCCATTAGAATACACCAACGAGCCTTACGCCATTGCCAAGATTGCCGGGTTGAAGCTGTGCGAATCGCTCAACCTGCAATACGGCACCAACTACATCGCCGTGATGCCCACCAACCTCTATGGGCCCAACGACAACTTCGACCTTGTGAACTCGCACGTGCTGCCCGCCATGATTCGCAAGATGCACTTAGCGCGCTTGCTCAACGAAGGCCGCGAGGCCGACCTGCGCGCCGACCTGCGCCGTCGTCCCATTCCCGAGGTCGACGCCGACACAGCGTCAATGGCCGAGATTACCACCGCTCTCGCACGCTTCGGCATCCACCCCACACACCTCGACCTGTGGGGTAGCGGCCGACCGCTGCGCGAATTCCTCTGGAGCGAAGACATGGCCGACGCATCGGTCCACATCCTGCTCAACGTAAGCTTCGACCAACTCCGCCAAGGCCACGACCCGGTGCGCAACACCCACATCAACATCGGCACCGGCATCGAGCTCCCCATTGCCCGGTTAGCCGACCTCATCCGCACCGAAGTCGGCTTCCAAGGCGAGATCCGCTGGGACGCCACCAAACCCGACGGCACCATGCGCAAGCTCTGTAATGTGGACCGCCTCCACGCCCTCGGCTGGCACCACCGCGTAGAACTCCCCGACGGCATCGCCCGCCTCTACAGCTGGTACCGCACCACCCTCTAACCCCCACCTACCGACCACCTCCATCCACGGCATCCACGGCATCCACGTGGATAAAAGTAACTATTCAGCTATGCACCTTTGGAGGTTTAACGTAAAACGTAAACGTAAAAA
>JBJEKG010000224.1:0-9198 GCA_051878535.1 Muribaculaceae bacterium | reverse complement strand
CGAAGCCGTGGCGTTTAACAACGCCTTGGTAGCCTTTACCTTTGGAGGTGCCTACGATGTCGACGAAGTCGCTTTCGGTGAAGAGATCTACACCGATCACGTCGCCTACTTTGTAGGTGTCACCAAACCCTTTGAACTCGGCCAAGTGGCGCTTGGGAGTAACACCGGCTTTGGCGAAGTGGCCTAATTCGGGCTTGGTGCAGTGCTTTTCTTTTGCATCTTCAAAGCCCAATTGGATGGCCTCATAGCCGTCGGTTTCGACGGTTTTCACCTGGGTTACTACGCAAGGACCTACTTCGATAACAGTGCACGGTATGTTTTTACCGTCGGCACTGAAAACGGATGTCATTCCGATTTTTTTTCCAATTAATCCTGGCATTTCTTTGTTTAGTTTATTGATTTAGATGAAGTGTCGTTTGTTGTTGAGGAAAAGTGTGAGGAGAGAGGGGGAGGTTATCACACTTTGATTTCTACTTCCACGCCGCTGGGGAGCTCGAGTTTCATCAGAGCGTCGACGGTTTTGGCGGTGGAGTTGTGGATGTCGATCAGACGTTTGTACGAAGAGAGTTGGAACTGCTCGCGAGCTTTCTTGTTGACGAAGGTGGAGCGGTTCACTGTGAAGATGCGTTTGTGGGTGGGCAGGGGAATCGGGCCGCTGATCACCGCGCCGGTAGCCTTCACAGTCTTTACGATTTTTTCAGCCGACTTGTCGACCAAGTTGTGATCGTAAGATTTGAGTTTGATGCGAATTTTTTGGCTCATATTGTTGTTCGTTTTTATTTTTTATTTGAGAAGGTCTACGCGGCCTTGGCATTCGGTGAGGACGTTGCGGGCGATTGAAGTGGAAACTTCAGCATAGTGGGAGAACGACATGGTGGAGGTAGCGCGGCCGGAGGTGATGGTACGCAGAGCGGTCACGTAGCCGAACATTTCGGCCAGCGGGGCTTTAGCTTTAACCACACGGGCACCGGAGCGGGAGGTTTCCATGCCTTCTACTTGACCGCGACGTTTGTTGAGGTCGGAGATAACGTCGCCCATGGATTCTTCGGGGGTAACTACCTCGATTTTCATGATGGGCTCCAACAGCACGGGACCTGCTTGTTCGCAAGCCTTCTTGAAGGCTTGGATGGCGCAGAGTTCGAACGAAAGTTGGTCGGAGTCGACGGGGTGGAATGAGCCGTCGATTACGGTCACCTTGAGTTGTTCTACGGGGAAGCCGGCGAGCACGCCGTTCTTCATAGCGTTGGTGAAGCCTTTTTGGATGGAGGGGATGAATTCCTTAGGAATGTTACCGCCTTTGACTTCGTCGACGAATTGGAGGTTGCCTTCGAAGCCTTCGTCCACGGGTTCTACCTTGACGATGATGTCGGCGAATTTACCGCGGCCACCGGTTTGCTTCTTGAATACTTCGCGAAGTTGAACGGGTTTGGTGATGGATTCTTTGTAGGTAACTTGGGGACGACCTTGGTTACATTCTACTTTGAATTCGCGACGGAGACGGTCGATGATGATGTCCAAGTGCAGCTCGCCCATGCCGGAGATAACGGTTTGACCGGTTTCTTCGTTGGTTTGAACGCGGAAGGTGGGGTCTTCTTCGGCGAGTTTTTGCAGGCCGACACCGAGTTTGTCGAGGTCTTTCTGGGTTTTGGGTTCAACGGCGATACCGATAACGGGATCGGGGAATTCCATAGCTTCGAGCACGATGGGGGCATCTTCGGCGCAGAGGGTGTCGCCGGTGCGGATGTCCTTGAAGCCTACGCCGGCACCGATGTCACCGCAGCCGATTTGTTCCTTGGGGTTCTGCTTGTTGGAGTGCATTTGGAACAGGCGGGAGATGCGTTCCTTTTTGCCCGAGCGGGAGTTGAGCACGTAGGAGCCGGCGTCGATGTTGCCGGAGTATACGCGGAAGAAGCACAGGCGGCCTACGTAGGGGTCGGTGGCAATCTTGAATGCGAGGGCGCACATGGGGGCATCGTGCGAGGGTTCGCGCTTGAGGATGGTGTCGGGATCACCTACAGCGTGACCTTCGATTTCACCGCCGTCGGTGGGGCAGGGAAGGTAAGCGCAAACGGCGTCGAGCAGCGGTTGCACGCCTTTGTTCTTGAAGGAAGAACCGCAGATCATGGGCACGATGTCCATTTTCAGGGTAGCGGCACGCAGTGCTTTCTTGATTTCGTCGATGGTGATGGTGGAGGGGTCGTCGAAGTATTTAGCCATGAGGTCGTCGTCGTATTCGGCGATTTTCTCGAGCATTTTGTCGCGCCATTCTTCGGCTTCGGCCAGCAGGTTGGCGGGGATTTCGTCTACTTCGTATTCAGCGCCCATGGTTTCGTCGTGCCAGAAGATGGCCTTCATTTGCACCAGGTCGATAACGCCTTTGAAGGTTTCTTCAGCGCCGATAGGGATTTGGATGGGGCAGGGGTTTGCACCGAGCACTTCTTTGAGTTGGCGAACTACTTCGAAGAAGTTAGCGCCCGAGCGGTCCATTTTGTTGACGTAACCGATACGGGGCACGTTGTATTTGTCGGCTTGACGCCAAACGGTTTCGGATTGGGGTTCAACGCCGCCAACAGCGCAGAAGGTGGCAACGGCGCCGTCGAGCACGCGCAGGGAGCGTTCTACTTCAACGGTGAAGTCAACGTGTCCCGGGGTGTCGATCAGGTTGATTTTGTATTTCTCGTCGTTATACTTCCAGAAGGCGGTGGTAGCGGCCGAGGTGATGGTGATACCACGTTCTTGTTCTTGTTCCATCCAGTCCATGGTGGCGCCGCCATCGTGTACTTCGCCGATTTTGTGGGTCAAACCGGTGTAGAACAGGATACGTTCGGAGGTAGTGGTTTTACCGGCATCGATGTGGGCCATGATGCCGATGTTACGAGTATATTTGAGTTGTTCGTCTGCTTTGCTCATTGTTTCTAATATATATCAGATGAAAAATTGGAATTAGAAGCGGAAGTGTGCAAAAGCGCGGTTGGCCTCGGCCATCTTGTGCATATCTTCTTTGCGCTTGAAGGCACCGCCCTGATTGTTGAAAGCGTCGACGATTTCAGCGGCGAGCTTGTCGGCCATGGTTTTACCACCACGTTTGCGGGCGTAGATGATCAGATTTTTCATTGATATAGATTCCTTGCGGTCGGGGCGGATTTCGGTGGGCACCTGGAAGGTGGCACCGCCCACGCGGCGTGATTTTACTTCCACTTGGGGAGTAACGTTTTCCAGCGCTTTTTTCCAGATTTCCAAAGCGGTGGCTTCTTCTTGGGGCAGCTTGGATTTCACAATCTCGAGAGCTGAGTAGAAGATGGTGAATGCGGTGTTCTTCTTGCCGTCGTACATCAGGTGGTTGACGAACTTGGTCACACGCACGTCACCGAAGACGGGATCCGGCAGGATCACACGTTTTTTAGGTGTTGCCTTTCTCATTTGTGGTTTTACCTGTTGTTGTGTTTTTGATGCTTGGTTGCTTGCGTCGATGATTTACTTCAGCCATTGTGGGGAATTGCTCTCCGCCTCTGCGGCACAGCTCCGGGCTTACTCAACCATTGAATTTGCTTTTCAAGTATTCAAAAACGAGTTAAATGTTTTTGTGATTTAATCTCGCGATGCGTTTAGTTACTTCACCTATATTATATATAGATTACTTCTTGGCTGCACCGGCCTTAGGACGTTTGGCACCGTATTTGCTTCGGCGTTGGGTACGGTCTTTCACGCCGCTGGTATCCAAAGTACCGCGAACGATGTGATAACGTACACCGGGCAGGTCTTTTACACGACCGCCGCGAACGAGCACGATCGAGTGTTCCTGCAGGTTGTGACCTTCACCGGGGATGTAGGAGTTTACCTCTTTACCGTTGGTGAGGCGCACACGCGCAACTTTACGCATAGCCGAATTAGGCTTTTTGGGAGTGGTGGTGTACACACGCACACACACGCCGCGACGCTGCGGGCAGCTGTCGAGTGCGGGCGACTTACTCTTGTCTACAAGAGCCACACGTCCTTTTCTTACTAATTGCTGAATAGTAGGCATCTTAGTCTTTTTGTTTTACTTTTAGTTTTTTATCTCTCGTTTATATTATTTTCAGTTTTGAGCAGGAGCGCCCACACACAGCTAAGCATCTCACTATCAGCGAGTTGCCCGAAAGCAGCGGTTTTTGCACTCCTTTTCGTCTGCAAAGTTACGAATTATTTCCCTATCTACCAAACATTTGCGCAAAAATTTTCGCAAAATCGCACAGCTCATTCATTCGTCCCCTACTCTACTGCTATCCGCCGGCGGCGCGGGCCAAACGAAACAACGAAGAACCGAAATAACGTCTGACGTAGAAAGTGTATCAAAAAGTCCTGAATCCGAATCCAGCCTGTCGAAAGCCTTCAATAAATCCACAGGAGGACAGGAGATTTAGCAGGAGAACAGGATGTAATAAATTGAATACCTGTAATATAGCTCCTGTCCTCCTGTTGAATCTCCTGTTCTCCTGTGACTCCATTGCACACTGTCTTTCCCACGACGGGGTTTTGGCACATTTTCTAAAAACAGCCTTTTTCAACAAAATTTCGCCGAAAATTGAAAAAAGTTGGCGAAAAATTTGGTCAGCTCAAAAAAAAGCTGTAAATTTGCACCGCAAAACCGCAAAGCACTGACGACTCCGTAGCTCAGTTGGTAGAGCAACTGACTCTTAATCAGTGGGTCGAGGGTTCGAGCCCCTCCGGGGTCACCAAAGGATGCAGCCACAAGCTGCATCCTTTTTTGTGCCCGTGCAGCAGCTTCGCGCGCGGCACTTTGGCTGCCGCAGACCCCGCAGCAAGCCGCGAGGCTACACCACAGGACCCACCGCAGCCAAGGAAAGTGTGCCAAAAGTCGAAAATCTAATTTTTGTCCTGCGGTGGGGCCATCCGGGTATGCCGAGGCAAGCCTCGGCTCTACTTGTAATCGATTGAATATCATAGCGTTAAATCCTGTCCTACTGTTAAATCTCCTGTCCTCCTGTGGATTTTTTGCGAGCTGTGTTCAGATTCAGGACTTTTGACACGCGTTCTTATTAACCCTTTTAACAACCGGATTTTTACATTGACCCATTTTTGTCCTGCGGTGGGGCCATCCGGGTATGCCGAGGCAAGCCTCGGCTCTACTTGTAATCGATTGAATATCATAGAATTAAATCTTGTTCTCCTGTTAAATCTCCTGTTCTCCTGTGGATTTTTCCGCGCACGTTCGGCCACACCTGGACTTTTGACACACTTTCGCCCGGCTGCCGCCTCGCCACCGAACCGCACTGCTGCCGATTGCGCCCACTCTCCACGCTCCGCGCTTACCTATTTCGCACTTTTTTGGGGCGTTTTTAATTATTTTATTAGAAATATTTGTTTTTTCGCAAAAAAATTGTAACTTTGCGGCGCGTATATCTTTTACAGTCGTAAACAATCAATCCACTATAAACCAAACAAAACGTCTATGAAAAAATTATTTACTTTCGCTCTGGGCGGTCTGTTGACTATCGGCGCTGTGGCTTACGCCCTGCCGGCAGTCTCCTCCGACGCGCCCGTATTGTATGCCGAAGGTGAAACTCCGGCATTAACGCCGTCTTCCATCGAAGACCTCTCCGTGAAATGGTCGCCTGCCAAAGGAGGCTTCACCATCAGCTTCACCGCCCCCACGCAAGGCTACGATAGCAGCTCGTATCCCTATCAATACTACGACCTTACTTCGATTGATAAAATCGTAATCTACACCGGCGAATATTACGCTTCCGAAGAAATTTACACCTTCGAGAATCCTACACCGGGTGAAGCCCTCTCGCTTGACTACACCAACGTAGAAACCGGCAAAAGCTACTGCTTCAAGGCCGAAGTATGGCTCGGCGAAACTCACGACTGGCCCTCGTCGTCCGACCCCTTCACAGCCGGTACATATCCCGAGACAATAAATTACGATGACATTACAATCACCACTAACCAAGGTCAGGTTCCGGTTACTTTTTCCTTCAATGCGCCCAAATACTATGCCAACACCGAGGAGGAAATCTCCGGCACCATCGAAACGATTGAGCTTTACTCACGCGCTTGGGATTCTGAGCAAAACGGTTATGTTAACACCATCATGGCTTCAGAAGAAAACGTAGTGCCCGGTTCACCGGTTGAATTTGTCGTAACGGAAATCGAAGGCACCGGCAACATCTACTGGTCTCTGCGTTCGAAATGCGGCGATGGCTACTCCTCAGAAACTTCCGTTGGTTTCTTCCTTGGTGAAGACCGTCCCGGCATCGTGCGCAACCTTGCTGCCACCGCCAATGCCGACGGTTCCGTCACTCTCACTTGGGACGCTCCCGACAAAGGCTCATACGGTGGCTACTTCAACCCCGAGAACCTCACCTATCGCGTAGCTTACCGCACCGAGTCTTCCAGCTCCGAAACAGATTGCATCACCGGCTTGAATGAAACCACATACACTTATATGCCCGCAACTGCCGGTAAATACACATTCATGGTATATGGCGTTACTACCGCCGGCCAAGGCTCTTACGCTTCGGCTACTGCTGTTGCCGGCCCGCACCTTTCAATTCCTTTCACAGAATCATTCTCACAGTCGGACGCTTACGGCTACAACTACTACGCTAACACCCCATGGTCATTCTCTACCACCAGCGCAGAATCTTACCCGAATGAATTCAGAGCATCCAATTATTGCTATATCAATGGTGGTTATGCAAATCCCTTTGGCGGAACCGATGCTATGGGTCAAATGCCCTACTACTCGAGCACCGCTGCCGAAACCTCTGCCATCACATCCTACACCATCGACATCGCTGAAGGCGTTGAAAAACTCAACTACGAATTCTACTACTACGCCCTCCCCGGCAAAGACTATTCTCTCGAGCTCCAATTCCAATTCAATGACAGCGAATTCACTACTGCCAAGCGCATTGAAATGGTCAACGAAACCGAATGGGCTTGGGTGAAAGCTGAAGGCCAGGTAGAAGTGCCCGCCGGCACCACCACCGCACACGTTCGCTTCCAATTCGCCAACGGCGCCGGCAGCACCGAAAGCATATCCCTGCTGATTGACGAAATCAAGATTACCGATGCTGCTGCTGAAGTCCAAATCTACCCCGCTGCCGCTGAAAACCTCACCGCCACCTACGACATCGATGCCGACGCTATCACCATAGAATTCGATGCTCCCTCCAAGACCCACGCTCGCTTGGGCGACCTCCACGACGCCGACCTTCCCTACATCTCCAAGATTGAAATCTACCGCCAATTCGCTCACAACGACTACGTTTTGGTTAACACCATCGAGAACCCCGAAGTTGGCTCGCACCAAACTTGGGTTGACTCCAACTTGGAAGGCACCGGCAACTACTACTACAAAGTACTCTGCTACTTCAACGAAAACTGCGACTACGGCCAATTCCTCGACAACCCCGTTGTCGTAGGCCAAATTCCCGTTGACGTAACCGACCTCCACTTCGAAACCAACAGAGGTGAAGCTCCCGTTACCATCATCTTCACCCTGCCCTCGAAGGACACCGCCGGCTTAGACCTGCGCGAAATCCGCAGCGTGAAAATCGAACGCATGGGCAGTCCTAACTGGACTTGGGGCACATTAGCCACCGTAACCGAAGACCTTGTTCCCGGTGCAGAATTCCGCTATGAAGACGGCGCAGTTGAATCCGAAAAGAGCTACTATTACCGCGTCACCGTTGAAGGTTCAGCCGGCTCCAACTACGGCACACAAGGCTCCATATTCGTAGGCGTTGACAACCCCGGCAAAGCAGACAACGTAGTGGCTATCGCCAACCCCGACGGTTCCATTACCGTTACCTGGGATCCCGTTACAACCTCGCAAAACGGCGGCTGGTTCGACGCTGAAAACCTCACCTACACAGTAGTTTGGAGCACCGGTTCCTCCGCATTCGACGACAATGCTGTCACCGTAGCCGAAGGCCTCACCGACTGCACCGCAACCACTACCGTAGACATTGAAGAGGAATCCGCTATCACTTTCTTCGTCATTGCCTTCACCGGCGAGCTCTCCGGCTACTCCGCAAGCTCCAACCAGTTAATCGTAGGCAACCCCTCCGCTCTGCCTTACGTTGAAACATTCGGCAAACAAGAAAGTTACACCACCACCTCCGACCACATTTGGGCTTCCAGCTCCGACCAAAGCTACAGCGCTTGGACTATCAGCTCTTCCGCTTACACCTCTACGAGCGTTTACCCCCAAGCCGACGGCGGCCTCGCTTACGCTTACTACAACTCCTACAACACCATCGACCGCAACGACTACCTCACCTCCGGCAAAATCTCTGTAAGCGGTAACCAAGCACTCGTTGCCAAGATCGACATCTACCAAATCCCCGGCTACAACACCAAACTCGCCCTCGAAACCGCTTACGACAACGGCGAATTCGCTGCCGAATACACCTTCGAATACACCGACTTCACCACCGAAGGCTGGGCCACCTATTACATCCCGTTCGAAGTGCCCGCCGGCGCTGAAGTGCTCAACATCCGCCTCCACGCCATGAAGATTGGTGCTTCCAACATCTCCGTAATTGTCGACGGCATTGACCTGTTCGAGCTGCCCAAGCCCGTGGTTACCACCTCCGAGAACTCCTTCTCATGGGAAGTTGCCGCTAACGGCTACCTCGACGTAACCGGCTGGAACTTCTACTACAACGAAGATCCCGCCACCGTGCTCGATGCCGCCAGCTACTCTTTCACCGCCACCGATGAGAGCGCCAACGGCACCTACGCCGTACAAGCTCTCTACCACGAGAACACCATCGCCGGCCCCGTTTCCGACGACGTAGTAATCGCCTACACCGGAATCAACGGCATCAACGCCGCCGCCATCTCCGTTAAGGCCATCAACGGCAACATCGTAGTGACCTGCGCCGACGCCGACAACGTTACCATCTCCGCTGTCAACGGCCAAGTCCTCTACAACGGCCTTGGCGCTGCCAAAGTAGCCGTCGTTCCCGGCGTTTACATGGTACAAGTGGCCAACGCTCCCGCCGTTAAGCTCAACGTCCGCTAATCCCCTTAGCCACATACTCCAAAGCGCGCCCCATCCGGGCGCGCTTTTTTCACATCCGGCTGTCCGGCCGAGCAAGAGCTCGGAGCGTCTGCAAAAAGGCTCCGCACACGGCTCTTTCATTTAAGACACAGATAGGGACATAGTGCCCCCACCCGGATCGA
>JBJEKG010000223.1:0-9217 GCA_051878535.1 Muribaculaceae bacterium | reverse complement strand
GTTGTATTCTTTCCATACCCAGATGTTGTCGGGGCCGGAGACGGTTTGGAATGTCCAGTTGTCTACGGCGTTAGCGGCGGTGGCATCGAGCAGGGTGACGGTGTTGCCCGAGGGAGTGGGATCGGGGTTAACGCCTTGACCTTCGAGCGAGTATTCCGAGCAGTTCTTGAGGCCGGGGAGGGTGTTGTACTTCATGATGTCGCCGAGCACGGAGAGGCGCTTGCCGATGTTGCCGGGGTTGTCGACGAGGTTGACGGCGGCGCGCAGAGCGGAGGAAGCGGGCAGCTGGATGCAGACGCATTGCTCTTTGGCTGCGACGGAAGAGTCGTCGGCGATGAGCACGTTGGCATACTGGGTGGTGGCGGCTTCGAAGTGAGCGTCGTAGTTTTCGTAGTAGCCTACGATGTAGCCTTCAACCCACACGCCGGATTCAACGGCTTCGGTGGTCGACGACGGAGCTTTGGCGATGATTTGAGCGCAGGAGTAGGGGTTCTCGGCGGAGCCGTCGCCTTCGACGGGCGAGGGCGCTTCTTTGCCTTCGATTTCGAATTCGGAGGTTGAACCGGAGTTGTTGGTGATGCCGTTAGCGCCCATCACGGAGGCGAAGGTGCCGCGGATGAGGATGTGGCGGCCGTAGTTGTCGGGGTTCTCGCGCAGGGCGCCCATGGTGCGGAGGTCAGAGCCTTGCGGCAGGGCGATTACGAGGGCTTCGGCCAAGGTCTTGGTGTCGGCGGTTTGGCCGATGACCATAGTGTTGCCGAGGGTGGGGGTAGCAGTCCATTCGATGTCGTTGTCGGAGGCGATGGTTTCGACTTCGGGGCCGACGGTGCCTACGATGTAGCCTTCAACCCAGCCGGAGACGTTGGAACCGTTGGCGGCGTAAGCGGCTGCTTCAGCCACGGAGTAGGGGTTCACGCGGTTGCCTTTGGGCACGGAGGGATGGCCCACGTTGAGGATGGAGTTGATGTCGATGAGGGTGAGCTGCCAGCCGCCCGAACCGGCGAGGTTCATGTAGTAGCCGACGATGGCCACCACGTCGCAAGCCTCGGTGGGCATTTTGGTGTTCCAGAAGTTGGAGTAGCCGGAGGTGCGCACGTCCAGGGTGTTGCCTTCGGAGTCGCGGATTTGCTGGGTTTCGCCGCTGGAGTGGTAGGTGGAGAGGGTTTCGAGGGTGGAGTTTTCAACCCAAGTAACATTGTTGAAGCGTACCAATTGCGATTGCCAGCGACGGAGTTCGCCGGGAGTTACGCCCAATTCGCTGAAGGAGGCCACTTGGATGGTGTCGATTTGGTCGAATTTGGGCAGCTCGTTGAGCTCGGAGTTGTTGTAGAAACGTTCCGGAGCCATGAAGGAGGTTTCGTAGCCGGGGATAGAGGAGTTGTAGGAGGGGAAGCCCACTTGGAACAGGCCGCGGTACTTACCGCAGTGCAAGCCGGTGAGGTCAACCACCACTTCCTGACCGCGGCGGTATTTGAGGTAGAGGTTGTAGGAGTTGACGGAGAAGGTGAGGGCACCGGTTTCGTCCTGCAACACGATGTATTTGAAGCAGTTGCCGGCATAGTCGGAGGATACCACGCGGCCGGAGATGATGTAGTGCGAGCCGTCTTCGCGGGTGGGCACTTGTTCGCAGTAGTTGTCCTTGTCTTGCCACATCAGTTCCTTGATTTCAGCGATGGTGGCATTGGGCTTCATGGTGGCCACGGGGACGCTGTTGAGGTCGGGGTCGTCGAAGTGGTCCTGACAAGCCGAGAAGCCAACGGCCGCGGCAATCATGGCGGCGAAGGCGAGAGCGTATGATTTGATACCTTTCATAGTGAGAGGAAATTATTCGTTAACGATTTTGATGGCTTGGAGTTTCACATTCTTGATTTCCCACGAACCGGCAGATTCGGTGGAGGAAGTGTAGTGGAAGCCAAATTGAATTTTCTTGCCGGCGAAGGCGCTGAGGTCGATGGAGCCGGATTCAACGAATGTCCAGTCGGCATTGGTAGAGAAGTTGGGGATGGTGACGGTTTGCCAGTCGCCGCCTTCAACGCGCACGCCTACAGATACTTGCTGCTTGGCGCTTTCGAGCGAAGCGAACTTATTGCAGCAGTGGGAGAATTGCAGGGTGGGGGAGCGGAAGCCGTTGAGGTCGATTTCGGGGGAGATGAGCCACGAATCGGAGGGGTTGTTGGTGCTGTTGGCGAATGCCGAGGCGGTCATGCCGTACTTTTCGGTGGCTTTCCACACGTAGGTGAGGCCTTCGCCCAAGGAGATGTCCTCGATGGTGAAGTCGCCTTGGGAGTTGGCGCCGAAGGGCTCGTTGAGCAGGGTCATGAGGTTGGGGTCGGGGGCGCCTTCGCCGTCGAAGTCGATGCAGGAGTTGGCGTCGATGAGCAGGAGTTGCCACGAGGTGCGGTAGCAGCTGAGGATGCCCACCACGGAGCCGTGGCCGTAGGGCAGGTTGTCGTAGGCGAAGTCGGAGTACGAGCTGTTGTAGACAATCATTTCGTTGCCTTCGTCGTCGATTATGTAGCGCGAAGTGGTGGAACCGTTGGTGAAGGGTTCGCCGGCTTCTTTAAACTTGATATTGTCGATGCGAATCAGGCGGCTTTGCCACTGGATTTTGCCCTCGGTGGTTTTGCCGGCTTCGGCCAATTCGGCGAGGGTGACGGTGGTGGTGTCGCAGTGGCCTGCGTAGTAGTCAACGGCTGCATGAGGCTGGAAGTCAGCGAGTTCGATGCGGTTGACGCCGATGCCGTCGGAGGTGCCGAGCTGCATCAAACCGGAGTAGCGACCGATGGTGAGGCCGGTGACGTTGATTGCCAAACCGATGCCTTGGGGGTATTCCTCGTAGAGGTCGGAGGTGTTGATGCCGATGGTGATGGCGCCGGTGGCATCTTGAAGCACAATCGACTTGTAGATGTTGCCGGAAGCGTCGGAGCTAACCACGGTGCCGGAGATTACGATTGAATCGCCGTCGGCGTTGAGGCCGATTTTGGTGCCGTAGGAGTCTTGGTCCTGCCAGTAGGCGGTTTTAAGCTCGGCCAGGGTGGTGTTGGCCTTGAAATTCTCGGGGAGAGTGGGCACGTCCATGGGCGGACGGGTCCAATCGTCGTCGCAGGCTGAGAGAGCGGCGGCGCTCAGCAGTGCGGTGGCTATGTATAATGAGTATTTGTTCATGATTTCGAGGAATTAGAAACGGATACCGGCATTGAAGAACACGCGCACGCCTTGTGCGTAAGTGTAGCGGTTGGGATATTTGTTGCGGTCGTAAGCGTCGGTGTCGATGCGGCCTTGTTGGTAGGCGTAGGTGACGACATCGCGGTTATTGAGCACGTTGTTGATATTGAGGTTGAGGTTGAGCGAAGCCGAGCGGCTCAGGTAGATGACTTTACCGATGGAGATGTTGAGGGTGAAGGCATTTTTGAGCTTGTCTTGGGTGGAGAGCTCGTCGATTTTGGCTTGGAGGTCTTCGGGGTTGGGGTAGAGCTTCCACAGGTCGGGGAGTGCTTCGTGGTAGGCGGGCGAGAGGTTCACGTAAGCGTCACCTTGCAGGGTGCCGTTGATGCCGAAGAACCACATGCCGGGAGCGGCCCAGTCGATGCCGAGGTTGGCGGAGAACTGTGGGGTGGAGCCCACGTAGTAGTTCTTGAGGTAAACGGTTTGGGTGGTGTCGTTGTGCAGACCGTTTTCGAAGGTACGAGTGCCGCGGGGGTTGTTCTTGTATTGGAAGCGGGAGTAGTTACCGGCGAAAGTGGCTGTGATTGAGGGGGTTATCTTGTAGGCCATACCGAGTTCCACGCCTTTGTATTCTTTCTTGACGCCGGCTAATACGTAGTAGGTGTAGGAGTTGTAACGGTCGTCGTAGAAGCCGGTGCGTTCGATACCGTCGGCGCTTTGGGTGTAGAAAGCGGAGAGGGTACCGCGGAAGCGACGGTAGTTCCAGGTGTAGCGGAAGTCGCCGCTGAGGATGCGTTCGCTGCAAACGCCGTCGACCACGTCGTTCTTGACGCGCGGCATCAGGTAGATGTTGTCGGCCAGCGGGGCGCGGGTTTCGTAGTTGGCGTTGACGGTGAAGAAGTTATGGCCGTCGAGCTTGTAGGTGGCGCCGAGTTTGAGGCCGAGGTTGTCGAACGATTGCCAGTCGCCCTTGCCGTAGGAGGTGAGGGGAGCACGACCGTTGCGCATGTGGCCGTTGCGTTGGTATTGGGTGAACGAAGCTTGGAAGCCGTAGTTGATGTCCCAGCGGGGTAGGGTGATGGTGTTTTGCAACCAAGCCTTGGCGTTGACGGCGTAGATGTTGTAGTCGTAGCCGAATTTGTCGCCTTTATACACGCGATGGGTGTAGGGGTCGGGGTAGTTGAAGTCGTTGACCAAGTTGTCCGGGGCGAGGGTGATGTCGCGGTCGGAGAAGGGGTCGATGTCAATCCAGAACTCGCCGCCGAGCAAGTCGCGCACGGTCTTGTAGTTGGCCGAGTTGGCGTAGTTGAAAGCTACGCCGCCTTGGAGCGACATGAAGTTGTTGATGCGAGTGTTTACGTAGGAATTGAATTTGAGGTTGAAGGTGGTGTTGATACGGTTTTCGAGGATGTATGAAGCACCTTCTTGTTGAGCGTAAGGACGGTTAGCGTTGGCGTAGCGGCCGATTTGGTTGATTTGGTAGATGTTGTCCCAGTCGATTTGTGAGAAGGATTCGTCGTTTTGCCACAGCCAGGTGTAGTACTCGGATTGCTCTGTGGGGTTACCGTCGTCGTCGAGGTAGTACGAGGGGAGGTAACGGTAGTAAGTGGGGTTGGGGTCGTTGGCTTTGTAGTATTGGAGAGCCGAACGGTTGTAGTAGTTGTAAACGCTTGCAATAGCGGTGTTTACGGTGGTGTTGCCCTTCTTGTAGAGCCAGTTGAGCATCACGGTGGGGTCGTAGGTTTCGGTGATGCGAGCGGCACGTTTTTTGCCTTGGTACCAGCCCCAGTTGGGGTTGTAGAGGTTGTCGTCCATCAGGTCGTATACCTCTTGGTAGGTGCCGGTGGCGGTGGCGCGTTGAGTGGGGCCGCCCCAGGCGGTGAGCACGAGTTGGTTGTTGGCGTTGAAGTACTTCTCGATGGAGAGGAACAGGCCGCCGGAGTTGTAGAATGTGCCTTCGATTACACCTTCTTTGGCGTAGCGGCCGATGCCGCTCACGGTCACGGCCCAGCCCTTGGCGTTGAGGCCGGAGGCGTAGGTGAGCATGCCGCGGAACATGTAGTTGGAGTTGGTGTACGACAGCGAACCGTTGTAACCTGTGGCGTAGAGGTCGGTGGTGGTGTTATAGTTCACAGCGCCGCCGATGTCGCCGAAGCCGTAGTTATTGGCAGCGAGGCCCACGCCGGTGGTCTTGTTGCGGAAAGCGCGCGAGGTCATGCCCATCAGCGAGGAGAAGTTGAAGCGGCCGCGAATCATATCGTTCATCTGCACGCCGTTGACGTACACGGCTTGATATTGAGAATCGTAACCGCGATAACGGAAGTACATCGGGCCGAAGTTGTACGAGGCGGTGTTGTAATACACGTCGTCGTTGGCGCCGGTAAGCGCGGCAATGGTTTGGGTGTTGTCGTCCTCGTCTTCGAGGATAGATTCATCGAGGATGAGGTCGTCGTTGTCGCCGAAGAAGTCAGCTTCCGAGGCCGGGTTGATGCGGATTTGGCCGAGGTCGTTGCTACCGGCCATGAGCGATACTTCGAACGAAAGGCTTTCGAAGCCGTCGGCGGTGATGATAATGATGTCGCTACCGGGGGTCGACTTCAGTTGGAAGTCGCCATTGAAACTTGTGAAAGTGGCGACGGCCGCCTTTTGCAGCGACACTTGCGCACCGTTCACCGGATTGCCCGAAGCGCTGTTAACCACCAAACCGTTGAGGTTGGCAGTTTGAGCCGAAATCTGCAACACGGCAGAGAGCAGCGCGAATAAGAACAGTTTTAGTCTCATTTAAATAGTTAATTAGTTATTGTTTTTGATATTATATTCAGTGGTAGAAGGCTGGTTTTACTGCATAATAATGCAAATTATGAATAATTTGTCAAAGGTACAAACTTTTTTCCAATTAGGAACAAAATTTTGCGAATTTCTCAAAAATTTAACAGTTTTGGAGCGGAGAGGGGAGAGCGGATAGGCGGGGCGCTTCGCTGAAGCTCAGAGCCGTTACAAAAAAGCGGACGGCACACTTGCCGGTCGAGCAAGAGCTCGAAGCTAATGCAAAAAGCGATTTTTATTGGAAAAATTTGGATATGTAATAATTTACATTTAACTTTGCATTAAATTGTATATCATTATGGAAGCAACTGTATCACAAAAACGACCGACTATGTTTCGGCTTGATTCGGCTCTGGTTGAGAGGCTGAAGCAAATGGCAAAGAATGAGCACCGTAGCCTCAACAACTTCATTGAGTGCATTTTAATCAACGTAGCCTATTCCGAGCCTAATGACCTAACTCGCCAATCGCTCGCCGATGCCCGCGCCCATCGCTACGAAGGCGGCCCGCTCGATTCCTCCTCCGTCGATTCGTTTCTTCGCTCTGCCGGCTTATGAAAGAACTAAGACAAACCGGCCAGTTTAAGCGAGACCTTAAACGCTATCAACATCGTAGAGATAAACTTGCCAAGCTTGTCGAAGTTGTTGAACTGCTTAGGCAGGAGAAGCCAATCCCATCTTCATATAAGCCTCATCTTTTGACCGGCGATTATAAAGGATGCATGGAGTGTCATATCGAAGGTGACTTTTTACTGGTATGGCTCGATGAAGAAACGAACACTATCAGCTTGTTAAGGCTTGGTTCTCACTCCGAAATATTTGGAAAGGGAGTTAAGCGATAAATTAAGGCGGCGGCCCTGGGGGTCGCCGCCTTGGGTATTAGGAGGGTTTTTGATTAGAGGACTACTTTGGTGGTGTTGACGATGTAGAAGCCGCGGGGAAGGTCGAAGGTGTTGATGCCGATGTGGAGTTGGAGGCGCTCAACGGAGCCGTCCACGCGCACCAAGTTGACGGATGCTGCTTCGGGCGATTCAATCACCAATTGGCCGTTGGCGGTGTAGATTTTCAAACCGAGGGCGGCGATGTCGCTGATGGAGTTGTAGTACTCGCCGGTGAAGCCGGCTTCGTAGGTGTATACGCCGTTGTTGTAGAACTTGAGGTCACCGGTTTGGGGCGAACCGTTGTTGTTGAAAATAATCATCATGTCGGGATTATTTTCGGTGACGGTGCAGGTGAATTTGTAGTAGCCGGATTCGGAATCAACGGTCATGGCAGTGCCGGGCCACGAGCCGGCGTAGGTTTTGCCGGTGGCTTTGTTCCATACGTAAACGTAGGGCACGGACCAGCCCACGGTGTTGCTGAAGTAAGCGGTGAAGGTCGAGGGGTCGGTGGGGGTGACGGGTTCGTCGGGAATTTCGCCTGCGCCTTCGATAGTCTTCACGTAGCCATTGTCGTTGTAGTAGCCGCCGTTGACGTAATCCCAGCCGTCTTTGGAGGTTTGCGACGAGCCGTTGTTGAAGATTACCAATGCGTCAGCGATTTTGCCTTCGCCGGTGTAAGACCACTTCCAGATGTTGTTGCCGAGGTAAGAGAGTGCTTGGCCGGGCCAGGTGCCGCCGGTGTAGTTTGCGCCGGAAGTCCAAATCCAAGCGTTGACTGCGGTCCAGCCTTGGGTGGATTCGAAGAATACGGCTTGTTCGCCTTCGCTCATCGAGGGTTCGATGGGTGTTTCGGGCTCTTCAACGGTGCCGCCGCCACCGCCGGTGGAGGTATCGCGCACGGTTTCGGTGTCTTCGGGTTCTTCATTGCCGTCGTAGCCGGGTTGGTCGGCGATGACGGGAGCGGTGGTGTAGAGGTACTTACCATCGACGCCAACTTTGCCGGGAGCGGGAGTCTTGTCAGTGGAGAGTACGTAGATGCGCATGTTGCCTTGGCCGGAGCATTCAGCGGTGAGGGTGTTGTTGGTAACCACTTTCACATCGCCGGTGATGGCATCGGTGTAGGTGCCGTTGAGGATGTTGGTGAAGGTGGAGCTGCCGCTGATGGTGACAAGAACGTAGGAGTCGGTGTTGGCATCCACGTAGCGGCGTTTGAAGCTCATCGAACCGGAGCAACCGTCGCAGGAGTATTGGCCTTTGCGCAACGCGGGAATGGCGGCGCGGATTTGGTTAAGGCGCTGAATATGAAGCGACAAGGGGTTGGCGAGCGAAGCGGCCATGTTGCCGGTGGCGCCGGAGTATTGGGCGAAGTCGGACACGTTGACGGAGCCTTCGATGTAGCCGCCGAAATATGCGCGGCCTGTGTCTTTCAGAGCTTCGATGGCGCCTTTGTCGATGATGCAACCGGCGCGGAATTCGATTTCAGAACCATAGTAGAGGCAGGGTATGCCGCGGAAGGTGAACATCAGCGACATGTTTTCGGCATAGTTGTCGGCGCCCCAAGAGTAGCGGTAGCCGTCGGCGCCGTCGGGACCGTAGTCGTGCGAGTCAACGTAAACTACGTTATAGCGAGCATCGTTGTAGAGGTCGTCGTCGGAGCGAACGGTGAACGCGTTCGAAGCGGAGCGGAAGCGCCAGTGCATGGGGAAGTCGATTACCGACAGACCGGAGTATTGCGAGTAGTCTTCGGTGCGGTAGTTGTTGCCGTCGAGCCAAGCGTTGTTGGAGCGGGCGAGGGTGAAGTCGTGACCGAGGTAGTCGTCGGCTTGTTGGAGTACGGATTGAGCGTTGATAGCATTGCCGTATTCGCCTTCCGTCACCACTTGGGCATCCCAGTCGGCGGGGTCCTCGCTCCAGGCGTAGTCTTTTTCTTCCTTCCAAGTATAGAAGCAGGGCGAACAGTTGTAGTTTTGGCCGCGGTAGATTACCTCTTGCGAGCGGGCGCAAACTTCGGTGTACATGAAAAAGGGAGCGCCGCCGCGTTTGTCCTTATGCTGCTCGGCGATTGCCATCAGGCCGGGAATGAAGGCTTTGTTGAAGGTGAGGCGAGCGATGTGGCCGCCGGTGTCGATGCGGAAGCCGTCCACGCCCATCTCGATGAACTTGCCGTAGCATTCGATGATGTAGTTGTACACGGCCGGGTTCTCGGTGTTGAGGTCGACGCAGTCACCGGCGATTTGGCCCCACCAGCGCGAGGGGTCGTCCCAGTTGAAGTGGGCGTAGTGATGCCAGTAGTTGTGCACGTCGTGGTTCACACCGTCCACATTCTTCATCAGCGACAGGCGAGCGG
>JBJEKG010000222.1:0-9221 GCA_051878535.1 Muribaculaceae bacterium | reverse complement strand
GTCGCCGTCGTTGATGCCGCCGAGGAGCTCGTAGGCATTGTCGAGGCGCTGACCGAGCTGCACTTGGCGGAAAGCGACGTGTCCGTTGGAATAGACGTAGACGTACTTCACGTTCGAGCCAGTTTGCTTCAATACGGCGCGGTCGGGCACCACCACGTTGTCGTTCGAGCCGATGTTGATGGTGACGCGGGCAAACATACCGGGGCGGAGGCGGCTGTCGGAGTTGTTCACCTGCACCTCAACGGGGAAGGTGCGGGTGTTCACGTCCACGGCCGGAGATACGCGGGTGATGCGGCCGGCGAATTGCTCGTCGGGGTAAGCGTCGAAGGCCACGTCAACGCCCATGCCTTTGCGGATGACGGCAAGGTCGGTTTCGTTGACGTTAATCACCACCTTCACGGCGGGGGTGATTTGGCCGATGGTGAGCACGGGCTGGGAGCCGGTCATGTCGCCCGGGTCGTAGTTGCGGGCGGTGACCACGCCGGAGATGGGCGAAATGAGCTGGGTGTTGTCCATGACGTTGCGATACTGAGCGCGCTGGGCGTCGAGTTGTGTGCGGAGCTGGTCCACAGCGCTCTGAGTGCCGCTGCCGATTTGGAGCAGCTGCACGGCGCGGTTGTATTGGCGTTCGGTTTCTTCGAGGTTGATGCGGAGCTGGTCGGCTTGGGCGTGATCGAGGGTGACGAGCACTTGCCCGGCGCTGACGTGGTCGCCCACATCGGCTTTGATGGTGAGGATGCGGTTGGATGTCGAGGGCGAGATGTTGTTGATGTTGAAGGCTTCAACGTTGGCGGTGTAGGAGCGTGTTTGAGGCACGGAGACTACGTGAGCCACGTCCACATCGACAATTGCTACTTGCACGGAATCAACGGCGACCGCGGTTTGCTCGCCGCCGCCACAGCCGGTGAGGACAATGCATAATGCATAATTCATAATGCATAATACACAATTTTTAATGCATAATATGGTTTTCATATCGGGTAGTATTATTTTTCGAGGTTGGTGTATTGCTCGATGGGAGCGTTGCCCAAGAGCAGTTCGAGGTTGGAGTTGGCTACTAAGTAGTTGTAGATGGCTTGAAGGTACGACAAGCGAGCACGTGTGAGCGAGAGCTCGCTGTCGCGCAGGTCGAGGTATGTGGTGGCGCCGATTTCGAAGCTCTGCTGCTGGATGTTGTGAGCGCGTTCGGCTTGGTCGACGCTAAGTTGCGAGGATGCCACTTGCTTGACGTTGAGGTTGATGTTGTCGATGGCGAGGACGGCTTGCGAGGTGAGCGAGCGGGTGAGGTCTTCGCGGGTGAACTCCATCTGGTCGAGGGCCACTTGGGCTTGGCGCACGCGGCTGTAGCGAGCGCCGCCGGTGTAGAGAGGTATGGTGAGTTGCAGACCGACTACCGAATAGGGCGTCCAGCGGAAGTTGCTGAAGGGCGAACCGTTCGACGACGAGTTCCACATGTAGTTGCCGGTAATCGACAAGGTGGGGTACCACGCGGCACGCTGATACGACAGCGTTTGGCGAAGCTGACGTGTTTGTATCTGATTCTGAATGAGTTGGGTATTGTTGGTGAGGTCGGCTTGGAGGCTGAGCGCTTGCTCGTACATGTCGGCGCTGAACTGCTCGAGGTCACCGGCGATGGTGAACGGTGTGTTGACGTCCATACCCATGAGGATGGCCAGCTGCAGGCGAGCTTGGCGGATGGCTATCTCGCACTGGTACAGTTCCGGCTCGATGTTCTGCATGGCCACGGATGCACGCAGCACGTCATACTCCGAAGCGTCGCCCACGGCTTGGCGGTTGACGTAGGATTCGTAGGTGGTGCGGGCCATGTCGTAGCTCTGCTGCACGGTGCGCTTGCTGTCGATGGCAAACAGCAGCGCGTAGTAGGCGTTCTTCACCTGGTTGACCATATCCAATCGCGAGGCGCGCGACTTTTCCACCGCGCTCTCGATTTCCACGTCCGAAAGCTTCATGGAGGCCCACATCTGCGGGGCAATCAGCGGCATGGAGGCCGAGAAGCCCATGGAGTAGGAATTGTCCAAGCCCATCTCGAAGCCCTTGTCGCCACGGCTTTCGCCGGATTCTTCGGTAGACCCTTCTTGCTCTTGGTCGCCACCGAAGGCGCCGAGGTTCATGTAGGCCACTTGCTTTTTGAGCGTGCGATTATACTGCCCCGAGAACGACACGTTGGGCAACAGCGCTGCCATGGTTTCTTGGCGCGAGTAGCGCACTTTGACAACTTCCAAATCGGCCACCTTCACGGTTGGATTCTCCGATAATGCTATGTAAATACACTCGTCGAGAGTGAACACACGCTCTTGGGCGTGGATTAAAGTAGAGGGCGCGATGGCTATCAGCAGAGTAGCCAACAGGCGCGGTAGTCTTTTCATCTGCGTGGTGATTCTTTATATATTTATATTAATGTACAAAGGTACGAAAATTTGTTCAATTCGAACCATATCCATAGTAATTTTAACCAACTTTTTGGATATAGCGACCAATTTTTTCGGAAAATATTGCACAAATAAATATTTTTGTGCTTTTATTTTCTTATTCGAGAAAAAATTACTAAGTTTGCAGTGAAATTGTCATTCTATGCCCTTGGGGCTAAAACAAACTGACCAATGAGCGAATCTACAGCCACACACTCCGCCATGGAGCAATTCGATGCGTTCCTGCGCAGCAAGCAAAAGCGCCGGACATCGGAGCGATTCGCTATATTTGAATGTGCGCAATCGCTCGGCGGCCATTTCAGCGCCGAACAGTTGCGCGAAGCCCTTGCCGACAGCGGCTACCATGTGTCCACAACCACTGTCTACTCCACCTTAGAGTTGTTGGTGGATGCCGGGCTACTTCTGTGCCACAACTTCGACGGGCGCTGCCGGCAGTATGAGTATGCCGGCGTGCAACCGACCTCGCACCACCATCTGATTTGCACCGTGTGCGGTCGCATCAAGGAGATGCGCGATGACGAAGTCGACACCATCATCAACAGCAAACATTATCCAGCGTTTTCGCAAACAAGTTTCACCCTCAATATCTACGGCGTGTGTCGCAGCTGCCAAAATCGGCGCCGACGCGCTGCCAAGAATTGACCAATCGGTTTCTATACATTTAAATTATGAAAGTTGACATTCTTTTAGGCCTCCAATGGGGCGACGAAGGTAAAGGTAAAGTAGTTGACGTGCTCACCCCGCGTTACGACGTTGTGGCACGTTTCCAAGGCGGACCCAATGCCGGCCATACGCTCGAATTCGATGGCCGCAAAGTAGTGTTGCGCTCTATCCCTTCGGGCGTGTTCCAAGGCAACATCAACGTAATCGGCAACGGCGTGGTCCTCGACCCCGTGCTCTTCGCTTCTGAAGCCCAAGAGCTCATTGATGCCGGCACCGACCTCCATTCCATCCTCAAAATCTCCAAGAAAGCTCACCTGATCCTGCCCACCCACCGTCTGCTCGACGCTGCCGGCGAACGCGCCAAAGGCTCGTCGAAAATCGGCACCACCGGCAAGGGCATCGGACCTACATACACCGACAAAATCTCCCGCAACGGCCTGCGTGCCGGCGACTTGCTCGAACCCGACTTCCGCCAGCGCTTCGACGCCGCTATCGCCCGTCACCTCCAGCGCTTGGCCGATTTGGACGCTTCGCCCGCGCAAGAAGAACTCGATACACTCATCGACAACTGGATGAAAGCAGCTAAGGTGCTGCGCTCGTTCCAACTGATTGATTCCGAACACTATATCAACGCCAAGATTCGCCAAGGCCGCCGCTTGCTGTGCGAAGGCGCTCAAGGCACCATGCTCGACGTGGACTTCGGCTCGTATCCCTTCGTAACCTCGTCCAACACCATCTCCGCCGGCGCCTGCACCGGCTTAGGCATCGCGCCCAACCTCATCGGCGACGTCTACGGCATCTTCAAGGCATACTGCACACGCGTGGGCAGCGGTCCGTTCCCCACCGAACTCTTCGACGAAACCGGCGACAAGATTCGTCAAGTCGGTCACGAATACGGCGCTGTCACCGGTCGCGAACGCCGCTGCGGCTGGATTGACTTAGTGGCTCTGCGTTACGCCATCATGCTCAACGGTGTGACCAAGCTCATCATGATGAAGAGCGACGTGCTCGACCAATTCGACACCATCCGCGCTTGCACCGCCTACGAAGTCGACGGCATCGAAACCCGCGATTTCCCCTACTCCATCGACGACCCCTCGCGCGTGAAACCCATCTACCACGACATCAAAGGCTGGAAAACCGACCTCACACATATCACCTCCGCCGACCAGTTCCCGCCGGAACTTACCAACTACATCAAGTTCTTGGAAAACGAACTGCATGTGCCCGTGTGCATCGTATCCGTCGGCCCCGACCGCAAGCAAACCATTGAACTATAACCAAATAACCAACAAAACTACCTAACTCTAAAACCTGAAATTATGGCTAAAGTAAAACCGTTCCGCGGCATCCGTCCGCCCCGCGAACTCGTCACCGAAGTGGCATCCCGCCCCTACGACGTGCTCAACTCCGAAGAAGCTCGCGCCGAAGCCGAAGGCAACCCCAAGTCGCTCTACCACATCATCAAACCGGAAATCGACTTCGCCCCCGGCACCGATGAACACGACCCCAAGGTCTACGACCGCGCCGTCGAGAACTTCAAAGCGTTCAAAGCCAACGGCTGGCTGGTGCAAGACGAGCAGGAACACTACTATATCTACGCCCAAACGATGAACGGCCGCACCCAGTACGGCATCGTCATCGCCGCCAACGTCGACGACTACCTCAACGGCGTAATCAAAAAGCACGAGCTCACCCGTCGCGACAAGGAAGAAGACCGCATGAAACACGTGCGCATCCAAAATGCCAACATCGAGCCGGTGTTCTTCGCCTTCCCCGACAACGAAGCTCTGCAAGAGATCATCGACCGCGTCACCGCCGACCAACCTGAGTATAACTACGTGGCTTCCGACGGCTTCGGCCACACTTTCTGGGTAATCAACGACCGTCAGCTCATCGACCGCATCACCTCGGAATTCGCCAAGATTCCCTACCTGTACATCGCCGATGGTCACCACCGCACCGCCGCCGCTGCCCTCGTGGGCGCTGAAAAGGCTCGCAACAACCCCAACCACCGCGGCGACGAAGAATACAACTACTTCTTGGCTGTGGCATTCCCCGCTTCACACCTGAAAATCATCGACTACAACCGCGTAGTGCGCGACCTCAACGGCCTCACCCCCGAGCAGTTCCTCGCTCGCCTCAACGATGCCTTCATCGTTGAAGACAAAGGCACCGAAATCTACCACCCCGCCCACTTGCACAACTTCTCGCTCTACCTGCAAGGTCGCTGGTACTCGCTCACCGCTCGCGAAGGCACATACAACGACGCCGACCCCATCGGCGTGTTGGACGTGACCATCTCTTCCGACCACATCCTGCGCGACATCCTCGGCATCACCGACCTGCGCAGCGACAAGCGCATCGACTTCGTAGGCGGCATCCGTGGCCTCGAAGAACTCAAACGCCGCGTCGACTCGGGCGAAATGGCCGTGGCCTTGGCACTCTACCCCGTGTCGATGGACCAGCTCATCAACATCGCCGACACCGGCAACATCATGCCGCCCAAAACCACCTGGTTCGAGCCCAAGCTCCGCTCCGGCCTGGTAATCCACGCACTCGACTAATCCCCCACCCTCAGCATACAGGCCGCGACACCATTAAAGTGTCGCGGCCTGTTGCTTTGCACCCCGTGGCGGGTGAATTGGTGGGTGAATTGGCCTAATTGGGCTTATTGGGCTAATTCGGTGGCGGGGCTATTGGGGCATCTGCTCAGCGGGGCAGTATTGCTGCATCAGGGCGGTGAAGGCGGGGAGGGTGCGGATGGCTTCCAAATCGTCGTCGCGCATAACTTGCACAAAGCGGCGGTAACCTTTTTCGAAGGAAGTGGCGAGGTATTGCATGGCTTGGTCGAATTGGCCCATGCGGCTGTACAGACATGCCGCTTCGTAGTATGTGCCGGGATCGTCGGGATATGCATCCAACATTCGCTGCATGAAGTCTGCGGCTTCGTCCGTTCGGCCTAAAGCCAACAGGGCATACATGGCGCAGGAGCCATCGGTGGGTACGGAGTCTAATTCCACCACGCGCCGGTAGGCTTCGAGCGCTTCGTCATGGCGGCCGAGGAGTTCCAGCATGTCGGCGCGTCCCAAGTGGGCGTAGGCATAGTCGGGAGCCAGTGAGATTGCCATATCGTAATCGGCGAGGGCAGCCTCGGGTTCATTGAGATTGTCTTCAAGATATGCTATCCGATACCATGCATTCATATCCACGCGCCGATCGGTACAGTCTCGGAATATCTCGATAGCCTCGCGTTCACGACTGATCTCGCCTAATGCCCATGCTCTGTAGAAGGTGGCGTCGTAATTATCCGGGTCAATGGCGAGAGCTTGGTCTAAGTAGGTGATAGCAGTGTCGTACTCATATATCTGCACATAGTGTTCACCTATTGTATATGGTATGTAGCAACTGTTGCTCTGATCGAGAGCGGATGCTTCGGTTAAGATTTGGATACCTTCGGCATAGCGACCACATAGCGAGTAAACATAATCCAGGCAGATGTAGGGATAGAGATTGTCGGGCTGCTTATTTTTCAGCTCAGTGAGTTTGTCAATAGCCAATTGCCGCTGCTCCTCGGGGAATTGGGCCAAGACAGCAAAGACGTTTTCGTCGCAAAACTCTTCCAAGAAAGTGCAGATGTCGTCCATCGCCTTGTCGTATTGCTCCGCGCCTAAATAAGCGCGGCCACGCATAGCCACGGCGGTATAGTCGTCGGGGTTGATAGTCATGGCAGTGGTGTACAGCTCAATGGCACGGTCGAAGTCGCCGGTAAGCAGAGCCACGTTGCCTAATCCCAAGTAGCCATCGGAGGCCTCTGGGTCCAGTTCGATAACCTTGGTATAGTCGGCGCGAGCATGCTCGTAACGGCCTTGGCTGCAATAGAGTTGCGCACGACGGTTGAAGGCGCGCGACGCATCCGGTGCGATAGCGATGGCTGCACCCAAATCGGCGTATGCGGCATCGAAGTCGTATAGACAGAAATTCACTTCGGCACGGAAAATCAAGAAGAAGCAACGCTCATTGCTCATCTCCTTAGGGAACAGGTCGAGCGCGGTATTGATTGTGTCGAATGCCGTTTGGTACTGTCCTAAATAATAGTAGGTTACAGCGAGAAAAGCGTGGGCGTATGCGTTGTCGGGATTAGCCTCAATCTCACTTTGGTAAAGGGAAAGAGCAACGGTGTAGTTACCGGCATTGGCTGCCTCATCGGCACGCTGCATGTAGTAGGTGTTCCGAGTGATTTCCGCACTACCCGACGGTGCGGCAATCAGCATCACCACCCACAGCAGCAAAAGAGTACAAAGATGCTTCATATCTACAATGGTTATAGTTTACTAAACTGCGTGCAATTTACAAGTTAATTACCACTATAACGTAAGCTCATTGCTTTTATTGTGTGATATGTACATTTTTTTTGATGCAACACAACTTTTCCCCAAATTAGAGGCGGTAGATGGCGCGAGCATGGCATTTTGCCTCGGGTGTGCAGAGGCTGAGGATGCCATCGAAAAGGTGGTAAGTCCAGAATCGCGGTGTAAGCGCATCGGATGTCGTGGTCCAATAGCTGTAACGAGCTTCTTCGTCGCCACCGAAGGTCTTAAGGGCGTGGCAGAAGGCTTTGGCTTGCGTGGCCATCGCTTCGGCCTGCTCTTTGGATGGCAAGAACTTGCCGATGAGAGCCATTGCTTCGCGCCAAGTGTAGAGCATAGCGGTGCGGTCGTAGCGCAACGCAGCCAAGAAAGGCGGGCAATCGTTGTGGTCAATCACCACACCGACTTTGACCATAATAGAGCGGCTATAGTCGGCAAGTTGCAACCATTCTTCTTCGCTGAAATAGTATCCGCGGCCGTCAATCACCACTTTGAGGTCGAGATTACGCGGATAAGTGCGGTATCCGTTCTGTGAGGATGTTGATGGCTGCTGCTGACTGGGGGGCTCGGCAACAGGCTGCGGCTGGCGGTTCACGGCGAACATTGGCACGGTGGATGCAGGCTGCTCGTCATTCACTTCCACGGCCAAAAGCTGCGTGGGCATGGATTCCTCCGATACGGCATCGGCATCGGCATGGCCAAACAGCGCATCCACCAGCGCCGAAGCATCGCGCCAGCGCTTGGCCGGGCGGTATTCCATAGCCTTGGTGAGCACATACACCTGCTCATCCGAGGCATAGTTGAGCAAGGTCTCGCTATAGGTATCGAGGTCTAAGTCCTCGGCATTGGCCGGGCGCTTGCCGGTGAGGCAGAAGCAGATGGTAGCGGCTAAGGAGTACACATCGGCAGTGGGCTGGAAGCTACTCAAGCCGCGGTACTGCTCCACCGGACTGTAGCCTAAGCTGTAGGCAGCACCGCCCACGGTGGAGGTGGCATTGCCTTCGGAATCATAGTGTTTGGCCAAGCCGAAATCAATCAGCACCGGGCGCATTTCGTCGCCTTCGCCCACCATCATGATGTTGGCCGGCTTGATGTCGTAGTGGGTCACTTTATTTTGATGGAGCAAAGCCACGGCATCGCAAATCGGCTTCATAATCGCCGCAGTCTGCGCCATAGTCAACGACCCATTCTTGCGCACATACTCCTCCAGGTTGCAACCTTGCAGATACTCCATCACATAGTAAGCCGAGTTGTTCGCCTCAAATACCTCGTTGACTTTCACTATGTTATCGTGAGTGATGCCCAACTTTTGCAAGCGGGTGGATTCGTTGACAAACGCTCGGCGCATCGCTTCCATAGTGGCTCGAACCGGCGAGGAGTAGCGCACCTGCTGACTGTTGGGGTCGCGCTCGCACATGGTGGCGATGAAGTGCTCCTTAATCACAAAGGGCACGGTAACGCTGATGTTGCCAACCTTGATGGGGGTGTCGACCAAATAAGTGATGCCGAAGCCACCTTGGCCTAACACGCGCCGCACCACATAATTGTGCATTCCGCTGTGAAGAATTGTCCCGATTTTTAGTGATGAGTCCATTGATTTTGAGGCTTGAGTATAATGAATGGTCAAAGTTAGCAATTTTTTACGAATCCCCCAACTTTTCTGCAAATTTTCTTCAGCAAGAAACACGGCTCTTTCATTTAAATCATAGATTCGTGACAACTAAACGTAAAAACGTAA
>JBJEKG010000221.1:0-9266 GCA_051878535.1 Muribaculaceae bacterium | reverse complement strand
CAAAAAATTGCTAACTTTGCGCGTGACTTTGAGCACTTTCGCCCCAAATTCGGCTAACTGCTTGTAAATTAACAGTATAAGATGATTAAGATTACTTTCCCCGATAACAGCGTCAAAGAGTTCGAGGCCGGTATTACTCCCCTCGAAATCGCTCGCAGCATCAACCCTCGCCTCGCCGACGACGTCCTCGCCGCTTCTATCAACGGTCAGGAATGGGACCTCGCGCGCCCCGTCAACGACGACGCAGCCATCAAGCTCTTCAAATGGGATGACCCCGAAGGCAAACACGCATTCTGGCACTCCTCCGCCCACCTGCTCGCCGAAGCCCTCCAAGAGCTTTTCCCCGGCGTGAAATTCGGCATCGGCCCCGCAATCGAAAACGGCTTCTACTACGACATCGACCCTAATGGCAACACCATCACCGATGCCGACTTCGCCACAATCGAAAACAAAATGCTCGAACTCGCTCGCCAAAAACAAGAAATCGTCCGCGCCGACATCTCCAAAGCCGACGCTCTCAAATTCTTTGGCGACCGCCACGAAGAATATAAATGTGAACTCATCTCCGAATTGGAAGACGGTCACATCACCACCTACACCCAAGGTTCCTTCACCGACCTCTGCCGCGGTCCGCACATCCCCAACACCGCACCCATCAAGGCCGTGAAAATCACCTCCTTGGCCGGCGCATACTGGCGCGGCGACGAAAAACGCAACCAACTCGTGCGCGTTTACGGCATCACCTTCCCCAAGAAGAAGATGCTCGACGAATACCTCGCCCTATTAGAAGAAGCCAAGAAACGCGACCACCGCAAACTCGGCAAAGAAATGGAGCTCTTCGCATTCTCTGCCAACGTTGGCGCCGGTCTTCCCCTCTGGCTTCCCAAAGGCGCTGCCCTGCGCGACCGCCTCGAGCAATTCCTCCGCAAAATCCAAAAGAAATACGGCTATCAGCAAGTGATCACCCCGCATATCGGCAACAAGATGCTCTATGTAACCTCCGGTCACTACGCTAAATATGGCAAGGACTCGTTCCAACCCATCCACACCCCGCAAGAGGGCGAAGAGTACCTGCTAAAACCCATGAACTGCCCTCACCACTGCGAAATCTTCCGTGCACTTCCTCGCTCGTATCGCGACCTGCCCCTGCGCCTCGCCGAGTTCGGCACCGTTTACCGCTACGAACAGAGCGGCGAGCTCCACGGCCTCACCCGCGTGCGCGGCTTTACGCAAGACGATGCCCACATCTTCTGCGCACCCGACCAAATCAAAGATGAGTTCCTCAAAGTAATGGACATCATCTTCTACATCTTCCGCGCTCTCAAATTCGACAACTTCGAAGCCCAAATCTCCTTGCGCGACCCAGCACACAAGGAAAAATACATCGGCACCGACGAAAACTGGCACCTCGCCGAACAAGCCATCATCGAAGCCTGCGCCGAAAAAGGCCTCAACGCCCGCACCGAACTCGGCGAAGCAGCCTTCTACGGTCCCAAGCTCGACTTCATGGTCAAAGACGCCATCGGTCGCCGCTGGCAGCTCGGCACCATCCAGGTTGACTACAACCTCCCCGAACGCTTCCAATTGGAATACACCGGGGCCGACAACCAAAAGCACCGCCCCGTGATGATTCACCGCGCTCCCTTCGGCTCGATGGAACGTTTCGTAGCCGTGTTGCTCGAACACACCGCCGGCCGATTCCCCCTGTGGCTCGCTCCCGAACAAGCCGTTATCCTCCCCATCTCGGAGAAATTCAACGACTACGCTCACCAAGTGGCCCAACAGCTCGAAGAACTCGACATCCGCGTTTCAGTCGACGACCGCAACGAGAAAATCGGCCGCAAAATCCGCGATAACGAACTCAAACGCATCCCCTATCTGCTCATCGTAGGCGAAAAAGAACAAGCCGCCGGCGAAATTTCTGTAAGAAAACAGGGCGAAGGTGATCAGGGTTCACAAAAAATTGCTAACTTTGCAGAAAATTTTGCCAAAGAGATTAACGATTCTATCAACCAATAACCCACTGAATGGAGAAAAAACCCCACTACACCCCCGGCCCGCGCCCCCAAAATGCCGGCCCGCGCCCTCAACAACAACCCCAGCGCGACCGCCGTCTGCCCGACCGTAATGCCAACCCAAACAACATCAACGAGCACATCCGCGCCCGCGAAGTCCGTTTGGTAGGTGACAACGTCACCCCAGGCATCTACCCCATTCAAGAGGCTCGTCAAATTGCCGAAGACCTCGAACTCGACCTCGTCGAAATCTCTGCACAGTCGGATCCCCCTGTCTGCAAAGTACTCGACTACCAAAAGTTCCTCTACCAGCAAAAAAAGAAAGCAAAAGAGATCAAAGCCAAAGCCACAAAAGTAGTAGTCAAAGAAATCCGTTTCGGGCCCCAAACCGACGACCACGACTACAACTTCAAGCTCAAGCACGCCATGGGATTCCTTAGCGAAGGAGCCAAAGTTAAAGCCTACGTATTCTTCAAAGGCCGCTCAATCCTGTTCAAAGAACAAGGCGAAGTACTTCTGCTTCGTTTCGCCAACGACCTCGAAGACTACGGTAAAGTGGACCAAATGCCCGTGCTCGAAGGCAAACGCATGATCATTATGATCTCACCCAAAAAGAAATAAAAACACGTGTCACGCGTTGACACACATTATATAACTCCAATAACAAATAACAAAATGCCGAAGATTAAAACTAATTCCGGTGCCAAAAAAAGATTCGCTCTTACCGGATCAGGAAAAATCAAGAGAAAACATGCTTACCACAGCCACATCTTGACCAAAAAGACCAAGAAGCAAAAACGTAACCTCGACCACTTCGCTCTCATCGCCAAGGTCGACGAATCCAACGTTAAAGCCCTCCTCGCTCTCAAATAATCAAGACAAAGCTAACAAACAGCATCAACCTCTTTCTGCGAGTTTATAATCACTTTTTATTAACCGAATGAACAGCCCTAAGAGCCGGACCACACCGACCGCTGCCATTCAAAACTAATCAATAAAATGCCAAGATCAGTAAACCACGTTGCCTCTCGCGCACGCCGTAAAAAAATCCTCAAACTTACCCGCGGCTACTTCGGATGCCGCCGTAACGTATGGACCGTTGCCAAAAACACTTGGGAAAAAGGTCTCACCTACGCATACCGCGATCGCAAAGACAAAAAAGGCAACTTCCGCGCCCTCTGGATTCAGCGTATCAACGCCGCTGCTCGTCTCCACGACCTCAGCTACTCCAAACTGATGGGCCTCCTCCACAAAGCAGGCATCGAGATCAACCGCAAAGTCCTCGCCGACCTCGCCCTCAACAATCCCGAAGCCTTCAAAGCAATCGTCGACAAAGTGAAAGGCTGCTAAGCCTCCCCACCCCGACCCACACGAGCGCACCGCCCCCCACGGCGGTGCGCTCGCTGCATTTTCCCACCACAAACAGGCGAGCAAGAGCTCGAAGCAAAAACCAAAAAGTGAACACTTGCTTCCTCGCCCGCTCTGCCACTTAAATGCTAATCTCGGCTCCATCCCTTATTTTTGTCTCCGACTTGGCTGCTTTAGCTGCCTGCTCGGCGAAGCCGAGCAACCGCCCGTCCATTCCCTGAACCCATCCGCTGTATACAGACAGCAAAGCAGCCGCTCGGAGATGCTCCGGCGGCTGCTGCTTCTTTGCTAAATTTATTTGTTATGGGTGATAGTGTATAGGGTCTTGCCTTCGGCGTTGATGAAGTCGAGGGTGAGGGTTGTGACGGTGGCGGTGAGGCGAGCGAAACCGGCTTCGCCGCTGACGAATTGTGTGCCGTCAATGGCTTTGACCTTGGTGCGGGAGAGCGAGGCAGAACTGTTGACCACGTAGTCAATTTTTTGGTCAGCGGGGCGAATGTGCTGGAAGTTGTGGATATGCCCGCAGATGTAGAAATCCACACGGTGACGGCGGAGGATTTCACCTACCCGGCGCTGCATATCGGTGCGCTCGCATTCGTCCTTGGGCGTTTCGGCATACACAGGGTGATGGCCGGCGACGATGACCCAGTCCTCGGTGGCGGCAGCGAGTTCGGCTTCGAGCCAAGCGAGCTGAGCGTCAGCGTCCTGGAGGTGGGCATCGGGATAGGTGATGGAGTCGTTGCGATACTTATCCATCAGCGGAGTGGTGTCGAGCATAATAACGCGCACGGATGTGCCGTCGTCATCGAAGCGGAGCGAGTAGTAGCGCGCAGGCATGCACCAGCGGCGGCTCACCCGGGCATAGTCGAGCACGGCTTGAGTGTTGCCGCGGTATTCGTGGTTGCCCAAGACAGGATGCCAAGGAATCATCAGTTCGGGATGGTCGTAGATGAGCTCGAAGTTGGTGAGCCACAGCGGGTCGTTGACCGACGCTACGCCGTCGAAGTGGTGCACATCGCCCAAGGCGAGCACGGCTTCCGGGCCGTCCTCCTCGGCCATGGTGCCCATCAGCGCGGCGATTTGCTTTTGCTGATAGTAACCATTGCGGCCGAGGTCGTTGGCGATGTAGAGTGAGAGCTGGGCGGATGCTGCCACGAAACTAAGCAGCAGAGCCGCAATGAGTGTAATTCGCTTCATGTCAATTAGTTAAGGCCAAGCGCGCCGAAATAGGGTTTAACAGCGGGTGAGGAGTAAGTGGTGGTGCCTACGAGCATGCCGCCGGCGAAGTAGGGAGTGAGCGAGCCGTTGGCGCCGCTGAGAGCTGCTGCGCCGGATTTCAGACCGAAGTTCCACGAGGAATTGTAAACGCACTGAGTGAGAGGCACTTGATTTATGTTGAAGTTAAGGAAACCGGGTTCGATGGGGTTGCCGACCTCGGCAATGATGCTGTGAGTGTCGACGGCGGGGTTGTAGTTCTTGTTGTTTTGGTTGTAGCCTTCGAGGGGATTGCCCACGGTGGCTTCGCCGGTGATTTCCACGGCTTGAGTGCCGCCGGTGTAGAAGTTGTAGTCAATCACCGACTTGTCGTCGTAGCCGCCGTCGGTCTTGTTGGGGTCGGTGTATTTGGGGGTCATGGCGCGGAATTTGCAGTTGACAATCAGGTTGTTAACGATGTGCACGAGGATGTTCTTCTCCACGTAGATTGAGCCGCCCTTTTCGCCGTCGCGACGCCAGCCGGCGTTGATGATGGTGTTGTTGTAAGCGTTGACTTGGGCTTGCGGGCGGGTTTCGCTCTGGCCGGAGGACGAGAGCTTCAGACCGTTGGTGTTGGGCGAGAACATCACGTTGCCGGCCACGTCGGCTTTGACACCGGCTTTCATGTTGACTGCTTCACCGCCGGTGGCACCGTTGGCTGCAAAGACGTTATTGCTTACGATGGCATTGCCGCCCATGAGGTAGATGCCGTCGGAGGCGCCGTAGCGGATGGTGGAGTTGGTGATGACGTACTTGCCGTTGATATTGTTGGTGGTCACTTGGGGATAGGCATCGTCGCCGGCGGTGTAGATGCCGGCAGTGGCGGCTGGCGAACCTTCGATGACCTCGGCGCCGGTGTACTCGATGACTACGTTGTCGAGCACCATTTCTCCGCAGGCTTCGGTGCAGACGATGCCGCCCCAGAGACCTTTGACGGCGTTAGCTTCGGTGCGGAGCGAGGGGTCGACACTGAACAGAATGGGCTTGGCTGCGGTGCCGATGGCGTAGAGGTTGCCTTCCACGGTGATTTCAACCGGGGTGTGGTTCACGCCCACACCGGCGGTGCTGACGATGATTTGCACGCCTTCTTCGATGGTGAGCGACTTACCGGCGGGAATGACCAAGTGGCGGTCGAGGTTAACCACGGTGCCGGATTTCCAGGTGCCCCACACGCGCATTTCCGTGTCGGTAACTTCTTGGTTGACGGGGTTTTCCGGTTGAGGTTCCGGAGTAGGTTCGGGTTGGTCGTTGTCGTCGCTGCAAGAGCATACCAAAGCGGCAGCCATTGCGAGCATCAGCAGTGATTTTTTTGTAATGTTCATAGTTTATTGTTGAAGTTTGGTTGTTTATCAGATTTTGTAACGGAAGCCGATGGTGATGGTTTGGCCGTACCATTCTTTGCGTTCGAGCACGTTGCCGCGGTAGCGCACGGCGTCGACGCCGTCGGTGTGTTCGCCTTGGTGGATGTAGCGCACCAAGGGCAGGTTGAGCAGGTTTGTGGCTTTGACGAAGAGGCTGAGGCCGCAGTCCCACGACTTGTCGGCCGAAAGCTCCATACGGAAGTACTCATTCTCCCAGATGTCGTTGTCGAGCCAGTTGGAGATGTCGGCCAGGCGCTTGCCGATGAAGCTGCCGGTGAGTTGGGCATCGAGGCCGAGACGGTCGTTGCGGTAGAGCAGCGAGAGGTTGGCCACGTGGGCGGCTTGCCCGAAGAGCGGACGATGCTGCTTAACGGTGATGATGTCGTTGCCCTGCATGGTGCGCTTGTCGGTGGTGATGCGCGAGTAGGTGTAAGTGTAGTTGAACTTGATGCCGAAGGAGTGGAAGTACTTCAGCAGGTCGATTTCCAAGCCGGCGTTGTTGGCATCTCCTAAGTTGAGCGGCACGTAGTAGGTGTCTTGGCCTTCGTTGACCAAGCTATACTCGATAGGGTTGTGCAGGTGCTTGTAGAACAGGCCGGCCATGATTTGCTCGCTCTGGCCGGGGAAGAATTCCCAGCGCAGGTCGATGTTGTCGGCCACGGTGTGTTGCAGTTGCGGGTTGCCTTTCTCCTTGTACTCCTCGTTGATTATGCTGTAGGGCACGATTTCAAAGAAGCTTGGGCGATTGATGGCGCGAGCATAGCTCAGGTGGAGGCTCATGTTGTCGGCCAAGTGGTATTTGAGGTGTAAGTCGGGGAGGAAGTCCCAATAGTTTTGCTCGCCGGAGCCGTCGACGCTGCGCGGATAGCGCAATGTGTAACCTTGATTGGTGTGCTCGGCGCGGATGCCGGCGATGGCTTCCCAGCGGTTGCGGGTGAAGGTGGCCATGGCGTAGGCTGCACCGATGCGCTCGGTGGCATCGTAGTTGAGCGGGTCGCCCACGTTGCCGTATTCGCGCGGGGTGAGTTGGATTTGGTCGAAGTTGGTCCAGTCGGTGCCGTAGACTTGGTAATAATCAGTGCCGGTGGCCGAATCGAAGGTGTATTCATTGAAGAACGAGGTGCGCGACTTGTCGCGGTACATGCCGCCGAGTTTGAGCGAGAGGTCGGAGGTGAGCAGGTAGGAGAGGTTGAGGTAACCGGCCCAGTCGCGGTCGGAGTTGTGCTCCCAGCGACGAGTGGCGGCGTTACGCGTTTGGATGTGCGAGCCTTGGAGGTTGATGAGGGTGTTGTCGGGTGTCTTGTTGTTGGCGTAAGAGTAGACGGCGCTCCAGTCGAGGGTGAGGCGCGAGTCGAGGAAGTTGTGGATGCCGCTGAGGGTGGAGTTGAAGATGCTCTGGGCATTGTGGCGCATGCGGATGTTGCTCTCCTGCTCGCCCACGGCCAAGCGCACTTGGTCGTCGCTCATGGCTAAGTAGCCGTTGTACCACATCAGGCGGTGCTGCGGGGTGATGGCGAAGTCGAATTTGGAGTGGAGCGCCAAGCGCTGCTTGTAATCGGAGTAGGTACGGCGCTCGTAATCGCCGGTGGCGGAGGTGTAGTCGTAGTAGTCCATGTCCTTGCCGCGGTGCATGCCTTGGTAAGTGGCCGAAAGCAGAAGGCCGAAGCGGTTGGCGAAGAAGCGGTCGCCGTAACACAGGCCGGCGGAGAGGTCGGGCAAGGGTCGACGCGAACGGATGCGCAAGTTGCTCATAGTGAAGTCGTTAGCGGTCACGCGGTTGCTGCCGATATTGCCCATACGCTCGTCGGGCGACTGGCCCACGATGTCGCCGGTGTTGAAGCTGAGGAAGTCGCGGTCTAAGAATAGCGCGTTGTACGAAGTGCTGATGTTGGCACCAATCAAACGCGACGAGGGGGCGTCCTTCATCACCAAGTTGACCGCGCCACCGATGCCGTCGCCTTCCAAATCGGCGGTGAGCGACTTGTTCACCTCCAACCGCGAAAGGATTTCCGAGGGGAAGAGGTCCAAGGGCACGAAGCGGTTCTTGTTGTCGGGGCTGGGGATTTTGACGCCGTTGACAAGCGTGTAATTGTAGCGCTTGTCCATACCGCGGAGGATGGCGTACTGGCCCTCGCCGCTGGAGTTGCGTTCGACGGTCACGCCCGACATTCGCTGGATGATGTTGCCCACCGACACGTCGGGCGAGAGCTCCATGGCACGGGCGCTCATCACATTGACCACGTTGGCGGCGTGGCGCTCGATGAGGCGTGCACCAGCCTCGTTGGAGGAATGCGCGCGGGCGGTAACTGTGACCTCACTCAAGGCTGTAACACTCTCGCTCAGAGCGAAATCCACCACGGATTCGGTGGCGGTTTTCTCCTGCGAGGCGAAGCCGATGTATGAACAAACCAGCACGGGCGCAGTCTCGGCAGTGTTGATGGAATAGCACCCATCCAAACCGGTGACCACGCCCTGCTGCGTCGAACCCTTCACAGTGATTGAAGCGCCGATGAGCGTCTCGCCGGTGGCTGCATCCGTTACACAGCCGCGGATTTCGCGAGCCGCCATCGAGGCGGAAAATAAACCTAAACTACAAATTAAAAGTGATTTAGCAAAGTAATGAAACATATTTTGGCATGACATTGATTTCGAGTGCAAAGTTAGCCCAATAATATTTCAAAACTATTTCACCGCCGTTAACATTCCGTTAAACCGCCCCCCACCCGCCGACTGTGACGGAGTTGGCCAAGGTTCTCACAGGAGCACAGAAGCTTCAGCAGTAGGACAGGATATTTATTGATAATCGACGCAGTAGTGCCGCGGTTTGCTGCGGCATACCCGCATGGCTCTGCGGCAGTTAGGCAACCATTCCATGGTTGCGGTGATGGGGGATGCCGCGCGCCCCACAGAGGAACTTCGCGCCGGGCGCTCGTTCCACTGCGGGGTTACCGATGAGAGCACGCGTTCCACGCGTGTGCGCGGCTGTCCTGAGGCCGGTCGGCGTGGTGAGGCGGCAGCCGAACGCCGTCCGCATGGCCGCCCGAGACCGGTCGCCGTGGTGAGGCGGCAGCCGAACGCCGTCCACATGGCCGCCCGTAACCGGTTGTCGTGGTGAGGCGGCAGCCGAACGCCGTCCGCATGGGCGTCCGAGGCCGGTCGCCGTGGTGAGGCGGCAGCCGAACGCCGTCCACATGGCCGCCCGAGACCGGTCGCCGTGGTGAGGCGGCAGCCGAACGCCGTCCGCATGGGCGTCCGAGGCCGGTCGCCG
>JBJEKG010000220.1:0-1883 GCA_051878535.1 Muribaculaceae bacterium | reverse complement strand
CGCTTCACCCTCTCGGCCGGCGTCCGCGACCTGTTGGCACAGCGCTACACCTTCAAACAAATTGAAGAGACCGACGGCCGCACCATCGAAGAAGTTACCCGCTCCTACCGCCCCGGTCGCACCTTCAACCTCGCTCTCAAGTACAATTTCTAAGCTATCTAATCAATTTATAATCAACCAAGTATGAACAAATTCATGCAAATGGGCCGCATCTTCACCATGGCCCTCGCCCTCGTGGCCTCATCGGCAGTGGTATCCTGCTCCGACGACAACAACGACACCCCCGAACCCACTCCTCAACCCGATCCCGAGGTGACCTACAAAGGCAACGTGGCCTACAGTAAGGGCATCCTCTTCAACAACGGCACCGAACTCGGCAACGGCAGCCAACACTTCCACTTCACCGGCGAAGCCACCTTAGCCAAAGGCACCTACCTGCTCAAAGGTTGGGTATACGTGGAATCCGGCGCTCGCCTCATCATCCCCGCCGGCACCATCATCAAAGGCGACAAGCAAACCATGGCCGCTCTCATCGTCGAACCCGGCGGATACGTGGAAATGCGCGGCACCAAAGACCAACCCATCGTGATGACCTCCGAACAAGCGCCCGGCCAACGTCGTCCCGGCGACTGGGGCGGCCTCATCATCTGCGGTAACGCTCGCAACAACCAAGAACACATGCAAATCGAAGGTGGCCCCACCACCATCCACGGAGGCACCAACGACGCCGACAACTCCGGTATCTACCAATACGTCCGCATCGAATTTGCCGGCTATCCCTTCGACACCGACAAGGAAATCAACGGCCTCACCATGGGCTCCGTTGGTAGCGCCACCACCATCGACCACATCCAAGTATCTTACTCCAACGACGATTCCTTCGAATGGTTCGGCGGCACAGTCAACTGCAACTACCTCGTTGCTTACAAAGGCTGGGACGACGACTTCGACACCGACAACGGCTTCTCCGGCCGCGTAGAATACTGCCTCTCCGTGCGCGACCCGCGCATCGCCGACACCTCGCAAAGCAACGGCTTTGAAAGCGACAACAACGCCGGCGGCGCCGAAACCACTCCCTTCACCTCCGCACTATTCTCCCACGTAACCCTCATCGGCCCGATGACCGCCAAGAACGCCGACTTCGTCAACTCCTCCGACTACATCACCGCCGGTCAACTCTTCCCCGACAACGGCTCCAAGCTCGGCAAATTCCAAGCCGCTCTGCAAATCCGCCGCGGCTCCAAACTCGGCGCCACCCACTTGCTCGCTGTCGGCTTCCCCATCGGCCTGATTGTCGACGGTGAAAAAGGCAACACCGTGAAATACGCTCAAAACGGCGAACTCACCTTCGACAACATTCTCTTCGCCTCTATGGGCATCCTCGGCTCCGACAAAAACAAACTCTACGAAGACCATCTCTACGACTTCGCTACCGGCGTGGAAGACCCCAACCAACAATCCTACTCTCACACCTTCTTCTCCTCCATCGCCTCCAACCGCGTAGCCACCGAAGCATCTCTTAACCTCACCGACCCCGCCGGTGTAGGCCAAAACTACTGCCCCGCCACCGAAATCTCCGACGGCAAAGGCGGCTACATCGGCGCATTCCGCAACGCCGCCGACAACTGGCTCGCCGGCTGGACCAACTTCGACCCCCAAAACACCATCTACTAACCTGCCTTAGACATCTGTTTCAGCCCGACGGCCTCGCAGCCGCCGGGCTTTTCCATCCTATGATAGTAAAATATGCGTAAAAAACACAGTAGAGCAGGAGGTGTAGCCGTAGAACATGGTTTAAAATTGTGTCAAAAGTAATTTTTCCGACTGTGTCGCCCGTCCTGTATGCCGAGGCAAGCCTCGGCTCTCGTACCTTTGCAAAAAAT
>JBJEKG010000219.1:0-9324 GCA_051878535.1 Muribaculaceae bacterium | reverse complement strand
CCCGACGCTTCGGGCCGCTTGATGCACCAAGCCGATGCAAATTTACAAACTCTCAGGCAAATTTCCAAACATTCCGCCAACTTTTTCACACACGTTCACGCGGATTCCGGCAAAGCGGGTGGCAAAGCGCGCAAGTTCTCACGCAGATTTAGCAGATTTTGGCGGAGGGAGGGTGAGTTTTTAGACTATTTCTTACGATTTTATTACGATTTGCCATCCGGAATGGGGGACGATTTGCCATCCGGGGCGGGGGTTCTCACGCAGATTTAGCTGATTTTGGCGGATGGTGGTTTTTTTGACGATTTCTTACGATTTTTTACGATTTGCCATCCGGGTGCGGGAGGAGGGAGAACGAACACGAATCACACGAATCCACACGAATCTTTTTTGTATCTGCTCAGCTATGCGCCTAACGTAGAACGTAAACGTAAAAACGTATTTTTTCTCACGTGATAATAGAAAATTTTACGTTTTACGTCTACGTTTTTACGTTTATATTTCGTGACTGCCAAGCACTTACTAATGTTTTGATGATTCGTGGAAATTCGGTAGATTCGTGTTCGTTTTTCGACCTGCTCCGCAATAATCTGCAAAATCTGCGTGAGGTGATGGGGTTAGTAGCGGATGAGGTGGTGGTCGCCTTGCTGGAGGCGGATGTAGATGGTGCCGGGGTGCGGGGTGGTGGTGGGGCGGCCGAGGAGGTCGATGTAGGTGGGAGCGGCGGCAGGGTCGGCGAGGGTGGGGGAGATGCCGCCGGCGGGGTCGGCGAAGGCGTCGAGGGTCTTGGCGGGTTGGCCTGTGGTGGTGAAAGCGCCTTTGTCGTAGGCGTTCCAGCCGAGGCTTTCATAGTAGGCGGGGCGCCAATTGCCATCTGTCAGCGGTTCCCAGTAGAAGATGCCTAAGCAACGGTCGATGGGCGTGAGGCGGGCGAAGAGGTCGGTCATCACCTCGTAGCCGAGGTCGGGATTGTACACGCTGAAACCGGTTTCGCACACCATCACAGGACGGTCGAAGTCGGCGATGACTTGCTTGACCTGCGCCTCGGCGTATACGTTGCTGTAAGTGGCATCGGTGGCGGTGCTATTCCACTGGTCTTCAGTGGGATAGTGGGAAATGCCGATAACGTCGACCTTGCCCCCGGCAGCGATGAAGTCGCCGAAGAACCACTGCGGCGCATCAGCTCCGGCAAGGTGCACAATTACCTGAGCCTCAGGGAATACGCTCTTGACGGCATCGTATCCGGCATTGCTCACCTCGGCATAGTTGACGAACCGCGCCGCTCCGGCAAGCGACCAATCAATTTTGCCGAAGTCCCAACACAGTCCCGAGTTGGTTTCGTTGCCGACTTGCACCCAGCGCGGTTCGATGCCCTCGTCCTTGAGCGCAGTGAGCACCTCGACGGTATAGTCAGCCACGGCAGCCAGCACTTGCTCACGCGAGTAGTCGACCCAGTCAACGGGCACGCTCTGACGACCCGGGTCGGCGAAGAAGTCGGAATAGTGGAAGTCAATCATGATGTCAAGTCCCTGAGAGTGAGCACTTTTAGCCTTAGCCAACACGTCAGCCTTGTCGCACCACGCGCCGTAACCAAAGGCCGTGGGGTTGACCCACACGCGCAACCGCACGGCATTCATGCCCACGGATTTCATCAGCGCAAACGGTTCGACGGCCGCTCCGTCGGCATCGTAAAACACTTGGCCGTCGGCCTCCATTTCGGTGGCCCAACTGAGGTCGGCGCCGCGCACGAATTCTTGCGCGGTCAAAATCGGTGCTGCGCACAAAAGCAGTGCGGAAATCAGGTACTTTTTCATGGCTTAGAAGTTTGAAATGTGGTGATTGGTAAGTTGTTGGAGGTCGCACTCGCGCAAGCCGCTTTCAGACAACGGGATGGCCTCGTTGTAGTCATTCAGATAGATTCGTGGCCGTTCGTAATAGCTCGGCGAGGCGAGAGAACAAGTGTAATCCACTGAATCACAGCGTATTCCGGCCAGCGACAGCATCGTGGGCAGGGCCGCATCGTTGGAAGCGACATCGCAACGAGTATGAGCATTTGCCGCGGCCACCTGCTCCGGATACGCGGCCACATACTGCGGCGAGAACCACATCAGCATCGGCACGTGGATTTGATAGTAAGTCGGCACGGGCGATGCGTGGAGGAATCGACCGCGGTCGTCGTCGAAGATGTCCTCGCCGTGGTCGGAGAGGAAGAGCACCGCTGCCGGACATTGGCAACGCTCCAACATGGAGATGACCGAATCAAGCATGAGGTCGGTTTCGCGGATGGAGTTGTCGTAAGCATTGATGAGGTCGGGACGGTTGTAACGTTCGGCATCGATGTTGTGATCCGGTGTGAAGAAGGCATGGTCGCGTGGGTAACGGTCGCGGTAGCAGAAGTGGTTGCCGTAAGTGTGAAGCACTACAAACAGCTTGCCCTCGGCTTGGTCGAGCCGCTGTTGCAGCACCGGCAACAGCTCCGAATCGAGATGCTCGCTGCCGTCGGCGGTGATGAAAGTGACGTGTTGCGCCTCCTCGCCGAGGTGGTCGATGAACGAGTGATTGCGTGCTTGGTTGGAGATGAAGGCGGTGGTGTACCCGGCTTCGTTGAAAGCCGACAGCACGCCTTTGTGAGTATAGATTGCCGTGTCGTAATTCTCCACGATGGCCGACGACAGAATCAGCGGCACCGACTTGTGAGTGGTGTTGCTCTGGGTGACTGCCTTGGGGTAGACGATGATGTTGTCGCGCTGCGACAGCCGCGGGTTGGTGGGGCGGTCGTAGCCCATCAGCTGCCAGTTGTCGGCGCGCGAAGTCTCGCCGATAATCAGCACGTACACCTCGCGACGGTCGGTGGGGTGGGTATCCACGGAATTGAAGCGGAAGTCGGCCGATGTTTCTTTGAAATGCGAGGTGGCCACGCCGCGCTGCACCGCCTTGCCGGTGTTGTACATCACATTAAACGGAAATAGCTGGCGCTCAACATGATAGTGGGCATCAGTGAGCTCGCAGGCGGCACAAAGCATCACGCCCACAATCAATATGGGTGCACCCAAATGCCTGATGCGCAGCATCGTAGCTCGTTCTAAATGCATCTTGCGCTTGCACAACACGATACCGCCGATAATCACCGGCAGATAGATGGCGCACACGGTGAGAATGGCCAAGGGTAAGGCGCCGAGCAACCGCGTGGCCTCGCCGAAGTTGGTGGTGGCCACGTTGAGGAACATATCGATAGCGATGATGTTCTCGCCATAAAGGAACATCAGCACAATTTGAAATGCCGCGTAAATCATCAGCGGGATGCACAGCAACGCCGTGCGCCCGATTTTGGTGCAACAGCTTGCAATCAGCAGGTATATGCCCACCGGCGTCACGATATTGTTCAAACACGACAGCAGGGTGTAATGCTCGGTGATATTGAGCCACACATTCGGCACGATTAGTGTTAGTGGCAATGCCCAGGCCATCACCGTCGGCCAGTTTATCTTCTTCAAAAATTCAAAATGCTTCATTGATGTTAAACACTACGCCCGACTGACCTCGGCCGAAGCCCATGTCGATGCGTACATTCATATTCTTTTTAAACTCCCAACGGTAGCCGAAGCCATAGTTGGGCAATACATGTTTAAGGTTAAAGTTCTCCGGCTTGTCGAAGATTCGCGCAGCGCCTACCCAGGCCACCACGCCCACACGTCGCCACACCTTCTGGCGCAGCTCCAAGCAGACATCGGCCTCACAGCAGTCGCGATAGCGGTCCTCGAAATAGCCTCTCATATTATAACTGCCGCCGATGGCAGAAAGTTGTGTCCAAGGCACATTATCCCAAGCCAAACGCCAGTGGAACTGCGCCGCGGCGGTGCAGCCGCGCCACAAATGTTGGTAACCGGCCACGGTCAACTCGTTGTAGCTGTAGCCCGAGGTGTTGCCCAAGGATTTGGGGCAGAAAATCTGCGCCATGCTCAGCATCACACCGCGCTGCGGGTTGGTGATGTTGTCGCGAGTGTCGTAGGTCAGACTCAAGCCCACGCCGGGCGACACAGTGTGCTCCGGCAGGTAGATCCAGCGCCCACCGTCGAACAGTTTGTCGGCCTTGACGTAACTGATGATGGCTTCCGGACCGAAATACAAGTGCTTACCAAAGCGCTTGGCCGCGATGAAGTAGGATGACAGTTCGAGATAGCGAAACTCGGTTTCATTGTCATCCAAACGGCACTGGTCGTAGCCGATGCCCCAGAATTTGGTGTCGATGGAAGCGAAGCGAAGCTCGTAGCTCAGCCACCAACTGTTGTTGGGGGAGAAGTGGTCGCCACGCACGCCTAATTTGAAGTGAGCGGCCGTGGTGGCATCGCCGAAGATGCTGAAATTCGATGGCGAAGTGAGCGTGTCGCCCGGCGCAACGGTGTACACGCCTGCCGCCAACAAGCCTATGCCCAATTTGGAGTCGGACGAGTAATGCGGCCCGCCGATGATGCTGAAATCCAGGTGTCGCCCCGGCTCCTTCTTATTGCTCTCATTAAAATAATCAATGATGCGAGTGATAAATCCGGGGCGCACGCTGTCGCCCTCGGCTGCAACGCTGTCGACAGGATACACCTCAGCCACGGCAACCAAATTTGCCGCCGAAATTGTAATGAAAGCTACAAGAAATCGTAATATATTTGTCATATTTCTGAAATAATTTGCAAAGTAACACATTTTTTTACTAACTTTGCGCATCATTTCCCAAAAAGATGAACATTCAGGAAAAAAAGGCCAAGAATCAGTTAGCATCGCTGCTGGTGCGCTACGGAGTGCGCCACGCGGTATTGTCGCCGGGCAGTCGCAACGCGCCGCTGCTGGTGGCGCTGGAAAATAGCGCGGAGTTAACCACTCACATCGTCATCGATGAGCGCTCGGCCGCGTTCATTGCCCTCGGTATGGCGCAGGCCGCCTGTGAGCCGGTAGCATTGGTGTGCACCTCGGGCACTGCGCCGCTCAACTACGCCCCGGCCGTGGCCGAAGCGTTCTACCGCCACATCCCGCTGATTGTAATCACTGCCGACCGCCCATCGGAATGGATCGACCAAGACGACAGCCAAACCATCGTGCAACCGGGCGTCTACGCCAACTTCATCAAGGGCACATTCGATTTGCCGGTGGATTCGCTCGAAGCCGACCGCCAGTGGTATGTCAACCGCACCCTCAACGATGCCTTGGCACTCGCCACCGCTCCTTGCGCCGGCCCGGTACATATAAATATACGTATAGCGGAACCGCTATTCCCGCCCGACGAAGTGCCGGTAACGGCCAGCCCCCGTGTTATCGGTTGCATGGCCAATAACGACGAGCTAAGCGAGGCCAACATTGCCGCGCTCTGCGAGCAGTTTACGCACTTTTCATCCGTACTCATCCTCGCAGGCTTCATGGACCACGACCCGGCGCTGATTGAAGCTCTCAACCGCTTGGCCGCCTTGCCACAAGTGGTAGTGATGCACGAAGCGCAATCGAACCTGCACAGCGGTCGCGGCTTCATCGCCAACATCGATGCCACATTGCGTTGCCTGCCTGCCGATGCGCCCGACCCCGAGCTGGTCATCACCCTCGGCGGCTCGCTCACCTCGCGCATGATCAAGACGCGATTGCGCAACATCAACGGCCTCCAACACTGGAGCATCGGCCACAGCTCGCGCGCCATCGACTGCTTCCGCCGGCTGTCGTTGCGTATCGCCGGCAGTGCCGCATCCACCCTCGGCGCCATAGCCACCCGAGTACAGCTCGTTGGCAACGGCACGTTCAAAGCCACGTGGCTTGCCGCATCTCAATCTGCGCGGTCATTTGCTGCCGACTTCGCGGCTGATTCACCGTGGTCGAACTTCAAAGCCATCGAAGCGCTCATCGCCGGCATCGCGCCAGACACCAACCTCCAACTCAGCAACGGTACAGCCGTGCGCTATGCTCAACTATTTGATTATCACCGGCTTGGCTACATCCACTGCAACCGCGGCGTGAGCGGCATCGACGGTTGCACTTCCACAGCCATCGGTTTCGCCGCCCTCAGCCCGCGGCCAACAGTGCTCATCAGCGGCGATATGAGCTTCCAGTACGACTTGGGAGCGTTGGCCACAACCTTCATCCCGCCCACATTCAAAATGGCGGTGCTAAACAACTCCGGCGGCGGCATCTTCCGCTTCATCCCCGCCACCCGCAACCTGACCCAGCTCGAACGCTGCTTCGCCGGTCCGGTCAACCTGCCGTTGGAGCAACTGTGCCACGCTTTCCGCTTCAACTACTTCCGTGCCGACAGCCCCGAAGCACTGGCCGCCGCGATGCCGCAATGGCTCGCCGCCAACGATATGCCCTCGGTGTTGGAAATCGTCACCGACCCGCAAGTCAGCGCCACTACCTTACGCAAATTCTTCAACCCTAAATAACTATGTCACAACGCATTTGGACTCCAATTAAAGAATATTCCGACATCCTCTTCGAGTTCTTCGAAGGTATCGCCAAAATCACCATCAACCGTCCGGAAGTGTACAACGCTTTCCGTCCCCAAACCAACGCGCAGATTCTCGAAGCGCTCAACTACTGCCGCGAACACCCGGAAGTGCGCGTGGTGGTGCTCACCGGCGCCGGCGACAAGGCCTTCTGCTCCGGCGGCGACCAGCACTACAAAAGCCGCGGCGGATACAGCGACGAAAACGGCGTGCCGCGCCTTAATGTGTTGGAAATACATAAAACTATCCAATCGCTCACCAAACCGGTCATCGCCATGGTCAACGGCTACGCCATCGGCGGCGGCAACGTTCTCAACGTCATCTGCGACCTGAGCATCGCCTCCGAGAACGCTCGCTTCGGCCAAACCGGTCCGAAGGTGGGCAGCTTCGATGCCGGTTTCGGCTCGTCGTACCTCGCCCGCTGCGTCGGCCAAAAGAAAGCGCGTGAAATTTGGTTTCTCTGCCGCCAATACACCGCTGCCGAAGCGCTCGAAATGGGTATGATTAACAAGGTGGTGCCCTTCGACCGCCTCGAGGACGAAGTGGTGGAATGGTGCCAAACCATCATGAAGCGCAGCCCATTTGCCATCCGCATGATTAAGCGCGCTCTCAACGCCGAGCTCAACGGCCAGCACGGGCTGATGGAGTTCGCCGGCGATGCCACTCTGATGTATTACCTTATGGACGAAGCACAGGAAGGCAAAAACGCGTTCTTGGAAAAGCGCGACCCCGACTTCGACCAATTCCCCCAATTCCCCGGCTAACCGACCATGTTCGCTGAATGGGCACCGCTCCGACTGCGGTTCAAATTTGATGCTCGCACCTCGCGCGGCTCGATGGTGGAGAAGTTGACTTACCTCATCCGCATCCACGCCGAAGGCTGCGTTGGGGTGGGGGAGTGCGCTCTGTTTCAAGGACTTAGCCACGATGATAGACCGGATTACGAGCAGAAGCTCGCGCAGGCGTGCCGCAATCCTGACTTGGGGTTTGAATCGCCTTACAGTTCAATCCGCTTCGGCTTTGAATCGGCTTTTGATGCACTCGAGCCACCGGACGACGACTTCTCCTGTGGGCGCGTGGCCATACCCATCAACGGCCTGATTTGGATGGGCAACCGCGAGGAAATGCGCCAACGTATCGATGAAAAACTCGCCGCCGGATTTCGCGTGCTGAAGATGAAAATCGGCGGCATCGACTTCGAGCAAGAGGTGGAACTGTTGCGCTACATACGTTCACGCTACAGCGCCGACGTACTGGAGCTTCGGCTCGACGCAAACGGCTCATTCACAGTCGATAACGCCGAAGAACGGCTACAGCGCTTGGCTGAATTCCACGTCCACTCTATCGAGCAGCCTATCAAGCCCGAGCAATGGCTGGAAATGGCACGGCTGTGTGAGTTAGGCATCATCCCCATCGCCCTCGACGAGGAGCTGATTGGCCTCTCCGACGACCACCGCAAGCGCCAAATGTTGGAGACGATTCGGCCGCAATACATAATCCTCAAACCATCGCTTTGCGGCGGCTTAGACGAGGCCGACCGGTGGGTGCAAGTTGCTGATTCATACGGTATTGGTCACTGGTTCACATCCGCTTTAGAATCCAACATCGGCCTCTACGCCATCGCCCGACGCGTGGCTCGCCGCTTGCCGGCAATGCCGCAAGGATTGGGCACCGGCCAACTGTTTCACAACAACATTCCCTCGCCCCTGCAACTCGTGGGCGACACCATCTGCTGCAACCCCGCCGCACAGTGGCAAATACCTTCGCTCCAATGGAATCGTTAGCAGAATTTCAGGCGCAATGGCTTGATGATAAGGACTTTATCGTGGCTCACACCTCCGGTTCGACCGGCACGCCAAAGGAGATTCACCTGCCCAAGGCCGACATGATTTCATCGGCTCGAGCCACGAATCACTTCTTCGGCATCACCACCGATTCAGCACTCGCCTTGCCGCTGTCGCTCAACTACATCGCCGGAAAAATGATGGCGGTGCGCGCTTTCGAAGCCGGCTGTCGACTGCTGCAACTGCCTGTGTCAAACCGCTTTACCATCAGCGAACCGGTCGACCTGCTGTCCGTTGTACCCTCGCAGTTGGAATGTCTGCTCGCGCAGCCGCAAGCGCCGCAGTTGGTGCGCAATCTGCTCATCGGCGGCGCTCCGCTCTCCGACGAACTGCGTCGGCGCGTCATCGCCGCCGGATTCAACGCCTTCATAGGTTACGGCATGACCGAAACCTGCTCGCACGTGGCGCTCCAACGCCTCGATTCCGACGGCACATACACCGCCATGCCACAGGTGCAGTTCGCCATCGACAGCCGCAACTGCCTTGTAATTCGTTCCGACCGTTTCACTTGGAAAGAGCTGATTACCAACGATATAGTTGAACTGATTTCACCCACACAATTCCGCTGGTTGGGCCGTGCCGACCACGTCATCAACAGCGGCGGCGTCAAAATCCATCCCGAACAAATCGAAGCCCTCATCCGCTGCCAACTCCCCGACCTGCCGCCCTTCTACCTCGTCGGCAAACCACACAGGACCCTCGGCAGCGAAGTCGTCCTCGTCATCGAAGCCTCCCAATCCGATGCCCACGCCATCCTCCGCCGCATCGCCGCCCTCACCCTTCCCCGCTACGCCCATCCCCGCCAAGCCATCGCCGTCACCTCCCTCCCCTGCACCGCCAACGGCAAGCTCCGCCGCCTCCTCCCCTGATGGCATCGTTTAAAATCATAACAATCATCTTTCTCGGAATCTTCGCCTAAGAATAAATAGGTGTCAGTGCCGGTGGGTCAATGTTAGCGATTGGGTTGGAGGCGCAGTAGGTGTAGGGGTTGAGGTGGGGGTATTTTGGGG
>JBJEKG010000218.1:0-1888 GCA_051878535.1 Muribaculaceae bacterium | reverse complement strand
GATGTTGGCTTTCGCGGCAGATACCAACGCATGCACCACGCGCTCGGGGTCACCGCCGGCCAAGTAGTGAGCTTCCAATTCGTCGCGGCTCACGTCCTGCAAGCCGGCCTTGTGCGCTTCAATCAGCGCGCGCACAATCACTGCCGCCGGCACCGTGCGGATGCGCATCAGCACCAACTGAATCAGTGAAATCTTCACACCACTCACCCGCGCCGAGATCCACAGGAAGAACGGGCAGTAGTAGAAGAAGATGCACAGCAATAAAATTGCCGCACCTACCAATAATACAAAGGTTAATTCCATAGCTTTTAGAGAGTTAGAGATATTGATTTAAATATAAGATTTCTTGACGGATAGCCGAATTGGTGAGCGTGCGCAATTCGCGCCGTGCAGCCTCCAAGTCCTGCTCTAAATTCAAGATATCGCCGGCCACATCCTCGCGGCCGTTGCTGTAGGCCACACGAAGCGAATCCAACCGCCGCTCCAAGTTGGCGCAGCGCAGTTGGCAATCAATGGCGCGCGCCATCGTGCTGCGGGCTTCATCGCATTGAAAGTCAGACAGTTGGTGGTACACTCGCTTGTTGTCGCCAATGGGCAAGTTGAACACGCGTCCGGGCGTGCTCACCGTGGTCCGTTGCGATGGCTCATTCGCCGCCACACCGGCCAACAGCGCCGAATAGTCGGCTCCGGGCTTCTGCGTGAGCGAGATATCGCTCATCCGCGCCAACTGCCGCAAGTTCGGGTCATCGGTCGATACATTCTGCCGCGCGGTCGAAGGCACGAACACGTAGATGGTCACCTTGCCCGGAATGTGGTTGCGGTCGGTGGCCCACCAGCCCACGCCGGTGGTTTCATCAATGGCCAACAGGTAGTCGTCGGCTGTGGAATTATACGGCATGCCCACGTTTTGCGGCAGCAAGAAGCCATCGTCGCCGCGGCGCGTCAAGAAGATGTCGTAACCGCCAATCGACCCCTCGCCATCGTTTGCGAAGTACAAGGTCAGACCGTCGGCCATCAAGAACGGGTACTCGGCATTGCCGCCGCCCGCGAGGTCTTCGCCGGCCAACGGTGCCGCCGAATCCAATGTGCCGTCATCCAAGATATCGGCCGACATCAGCTGATACACTCCGGCCGTATCCGGCTGAGCGTAAAACAGTTCGGTGTTGCTCTGCGGCAAAAAGCCCATCTCCACGTCGGCCATTCCGAGCATCGAGCCGCTCACAAAACGGCCCGCTTCCGGAGCCAACCGATATGCCGTGAAGAACGCTTCGGCATCCACCGTCAGCGAATCAATCACCTCGATTTGCTCCACGCGTTGCAACATATTTTCCATCAGCACCAAACGCGAGCGCTCCGCGTCAAACTCCTCTTGGTCAGCGATTTGACGGCGAGCACGCGTCATCATCGTGCTGTATTTGTCGAAGTACGACAGCGCATCGGCCGCACGGTAATCTTCCGCTGCAATCCGACCCAAGGCGTATGCCGCCTCAGGCACATCGCGCGTGAGCGCCGTCTCCAAAAACGGCACCGCCTCATCTACGCGATTCAGCGCCACCAACGTAGCCCCGTGCCAATAATTCACATTGCCATTGCGCGGCGATTTCCGCTGCAACGGCTCCAAAATCGCGAGAGCCTCCTCATATCGGCCCTCCCTATATAATTTTTTGGCATCATCAATCGGCGCTGCAACCGCCACCGCGGCCACCGCCATCAGCAATCCCAAAACAAATTTTCGTATCATACAAACATATTTTTCGCAAAATTACGAAAAAAATCCGACACCGCAAAAAAATCCCGCAAAAAACACCCGCCGCAAATTCCACGCTCACATCCGGGAGAAGTAGTGGCGGGAGGCGGCGGTGGGGGTGGAGATGGTGGCTATGTAGCG
>JBJEKG010000217.1:0-9457 GCA_051878535.1 Muribaculaceae bacterium | reverse complement strand
TTGCACGCTGTGCTTCACAGACCAGACTTTTGACATACTTTCTCTGTAAGCTTACCCCTAAGTTTTAACATTTCAACCGATTTTTTACATTGTTCCAATATTTCTTTGTAGCTATCGACATCTCCACCGGCCGGCCACAGACAGCAAACCCCGCAGCGGCTGCTGCGGGGTTAGGTGCAGAGGGTGTGCCTACGATTAGCAGGTGAGGAGGAAGCCGGCTTTGGGGTAGGTGAGGGATTTGTCGGGGGCGTTGACCACAATGTCGAGGTCGGCTGCGGCGGCGATGAGGCGGTCGAGCGAGGCCTTGGTCCAGATTTGGCACAAGCACACGGCGGTGCCGTCGGCTAATTGCACGGGTTCGCCTTCTTTGACGAAGAAGAGGCTCATGTTGGCCAAGGAGTTGTAGGCTTCGGCATCGGCTAAGGGGAGGATGTTATCTGTCACGCCGGAGTCGGGGCAGATTGATTTGGGGAAGGCGGTGCGGAGGTCGTCGAGGGTGCAAGCGGGGTGCATGGCGGCGTAGGCGTGGAGCACGCCGAGTGCGGTGCGGTTCTGGGTCTTACCGGTGACGGTCATGGGCAGGAAGATGGTGGCGATGAAGCCGGCTTTGTCATACTGTTGCGACTTGTCGGGGGCGGACACTTCGATGGCGAAGTTGGCGGCAGCGGCGGCGAGGCGGTCGAGGGAGGCTTTGGTCCAGATTTGGCACAGGCACACGGCGGTGCCGTCGGCCAGGTGGAGCACTTCTTCGTCTTTGACGAAGTAGAGGCTCATGTCACTCTCCTTGTTGTAGGCCACGGCTTCATCCAGCGGGAGGATGTTTTCTTTGACGCCGGAGTCGGGGCAGATAGAGTTGGGGAAGGCGGCGCGGAGGTCGTCGAGGGTGCAACCAGGGGTGATTGCTGCGTAGGCGTGGAGCACGCCGAGGGCTGTACGGTTCTGAGTCTTAGCGACTACAGATGCTTTCTTATCCATTGATTTACAGAGTTATATGGTTAGTAAATGTTAGCGTTTGAGGCTGAATATCATTTTAACTGCGCCAAATCTCGCGCAGATTCAGCAGATTTTAACGGAGTTGAATGCCCTACAAGTAAGGACTCACAGAATACCCCCCCTGATAATCACCTACTTGTAGCCGTGGCTTGCCGCGGCACACACGCCGGCCCGCCCACAATGTCCACCCGCAAACCGCTGAAGCGATGATGATAATATTTCAGCCATATCGTAGTGGAGTTATTACCTACCAAGGCCATTGCATAGCCTTGGCAGGTGAAGGTTATCACTTTTCGATGAGCTTTTCTTTCAACATATCATCGTGCAACATTTTCTCAAACTTGGCCTTTGAGCCTTTTGGTATATAGATAGCTTTTACACATGTCCAGTACGAAGGGTAACTAAAGCATAGGAAATTACTCGAGCCGAGCGCTGTCAAAGTAATTGGGAGGGTTACAGATAACAACCCGCTGCAATCTTGGAAAGCGCAATCACCGATTTCAGAAACTGAATTTGGAATAGTAATTGAAGTCAAATCACTACAATTATAGAATGCGGTTGCACCTATCTTTGTTACAGATGACGGAATGGAAGACGTTTTGCAGCCACTTACCAGAGTATTTGTTGCGGTTTCGATAATGGCGTTGCAATTGTCTCGTGAATCAAATGTTTTGTTGCCTTTATCAACTTTGACCTCGGTCAGACTACTGCAGCCGGAGAAGACTCCCCTGCCTATTGTTGTAACCGATTTGGGGATGACAACTTCAGAAAGGTTTTTAACACCACTGAAACACCATTCGCGGATTACGCGTATGCCATCGGGTATGACGTATTTACCACGGAAGCTATCGGGAACATTGATTAATTCATCAAAAAAGCGCACTTCGAAATCGCAGCCAAGGAATGCTGCATATCCAATTTCGGTGACGGAGTCGGGGATGACTACGGATTTGAGGGTGCTGCAATTGCAGAAAGCGCGGACTCCGATTTTTTTGATGCCTTGGCCGATGGCGATGGTTTCCATATTTTTGCATTCGTGGAAGGCTTCGTCGCCGATTTCGGTGACGCAGTCGGGGATGATGACGGATTTAATGGAGGCTTTGCGCTTGACGGCTGCTTTGGGGAGGGTGGTGGATTTGAGTTTGACCACCTCGCCATTGACCACGAAGTAGGGGCCGGAGACGCTTAGGTCGACGGCTGTGATGGCGGAGGTGTCTGCAGCAGCCGGGACGCCGGGGGCGGAAGCGGGCGCTGCGCCGAGGAGCTTGGTGGCGTCGGCGAAGGCCTTTTCCACCAACTTGTATGCCTTGGGCGAGATGGCCTCGTTCTCCAGGGCTTTCAGCGTGTTGCTGAACAAGTCGGCGATGGATTTAGTGATTTTATTATCCATGAGCTGGGTTAGTTATAGTGTTGATAATTAGAGGGTTAGCGGGTGGGTCGGACAGGTCGGACGGGTCGAACAGGTGGGGTGGCCATCCGGGTATGCCGAGGCAAGCCACGGCTCTACCTGTGGGTGAGAGCGGGGATGCTGTGGTGGTATATTTGGGCGGATGGCTGACATGGCGGCTATTGGAGGATGACGGTGGTGAAGCCGAAGGATTGGAAGAGGGCGCGGAGTTGGTCTTCGCCGGAGGTGCGGGCGCGGTCGAGGATGCCGGCGGCGGTGGCGTCGGCAATGAGTTGGTCGGTGGCGGAGGCGGTGAGTTGGGTCATTTCTTGGTGTGACCAGGTGCCGTCTTCGACGAAGACGTCGACGTCGGAGGGGTTAACCACGGCGTCGAAGATTTCGGCGGGTGGGAGGGTGACCCAGATGGTGTCGTTGCTTTGGCGGAGGTGGTCTTCGGTGAGTTGGCTGAGGTCGTAGCCGGCGCGGACTTTGCCGGAGACGATGATGCAGAGGTTGTCGGACATCACGTCCTTGGGGCGCTTGCCAAACCAACCGGCCACGGTACCGATCACACCGTTGTCGACGGCTGCGCTGGTTTTGGAGGTGGAAAGGGGTAGCTCTTCGTAGAAGCAGGCGGTGGTGAATTTGGAGATGGCTTTGACTTCAACGACCACGTTGGCTGTTTTCTCAATCTTGGGGCCTTCGTTGGGGAAGAGGTTGCCGAAGAGGGAGTATCCGCAGATGTTTGCCACGTAGATGCCGAGGACTAACACCAGAATGACGATGATGAGGTATAGTATTTTCTTCATGGCTTATTCGTATTGGATGTTTATATCCTTGAAGCCCAACTGTTTGAACAGGGCGGTAAAGTAGGTGGTAGCGTTGGTTTCGGCGTCGTCGAGGATACCGAGGTTGGGGATGTCGGCACGGATGTCGGCCTCGCCTTGGCGGAGGACGTCGGTGCGTTCGGTGGCGGAGAAGTTCATGCGGAAGCCGGTGACCTTGGTGTATTTGAGTTGGATTTCGTCGGCGGGCATGTTGAAGGAGAGGAGTTCGGGCTTAGGCAGGACGATGGTGATGGCTTTGCTGCCTTCGTCGACCACGGTTTTGGCGGGGTCGTATTTCGCGAGGTCGATACCGCCTTCGAGGTATGCGCGGCAGGAGAAGAGGATTTTGCGGTCGCCGACTTTCCACCAGGCGCAGTCGGAGGCTTTGATTACCTTTTCCACGGTGTACTCGGCGGTGGAAAGCTGGCCGGCGGAGCACAGTGAGGACATTTTTTCGCGGGCGGAATCGGCAAGGCTCACTTGGTTGCAGCCGGCGGCCAAGAGGGCGAAGCAGCACGCTAACGCGATGTGTTTTAGTGAGTTAAGCACTTTCATGACGGATAGTAATTATGAGCCGGTGACGGCGGGGATTTTTTTGCTGAATTTCACAAGGTACTTCAGTATCTTGATAATGAGCGGGAGGAAGGGGATGGGGGCGATTGCCACCACCAATTCGGCGGTTTCGAGCACGGCTTCGAGGTTGACGCTGCGCACCAACGTGGTGAGTTTTGTAAGGTCAGTTGCCATCGCTCGCGAAGTTTTTGAGTTTGGTAAGGAAGTCGACCAAGGCGTCCACCTTGATATTTTTTTCGGTGCCGACTCGCTGCACATCGGCGATGGTTTTGTCGTAGTCGATGGTGGAACTTAGTTGCTTGATTTTCTGCACGATAAACTCGCCGGCATCGGCGCCCCATTCGCTGACCTTTGATTTGGCGGCATCGGCGCCGGCGGCGATGGACCCGCCGACGGATTCGGCGGTGTCCACCACGGTGCGGCGTGCGGATTGGATGGTTTCATTCTCGTCGATTGCTTTTTTGACATCAGCGGCGAGGGTGCCGGCTTTCTGGGCGGCGTCGGAGGCGAATTGGCCGGTTTGTGAGGCTATCTCGGCAGCGTAGTCGGCCAAATCGGCCACGCGCTCGCGGATTGAATCGAGGTTGATGAATCTCATAGCGAAGGGGTTACTGTGCTTGGGTGAGGCCCACGATGACGAAGACGATTAGACCGAGGATGATGAGCAAGCCTATTTGGGCGAAGAGCATGGAGAAGAATGTGCCGACGGTCGACTGGAAGCGGCTGTCGTACTTGCTGACCTTGCTGCGCGACCAGTTGTTGCGGCGTGCCCAGATTTGGTCGAAGTTCTTGTGGGCAAAAGCGGCCACGCGAGCGGCGATGATGCACATCACTGCGAAGACGATGCCGACGATGGTCCAACCCAAGGCACCGGGGCCGAGGATGAGGGATTGGTATACCTCTGAATCGGGTTTCCACAGGGCGACGAGCAGCACGATAGCAGCCACGACGAACACGAGGCCGCCCACGCGCGAGAGGCATCCCAAGTTCTGCAACAGCCACATTAAGAAGGTCTTATTCATATCTCGGTGAATATCAATCTATTACACGGTTAGAGCGCAGCGGCGCAAATGATGGCGGCGGCGGGGATGGCAATCAAAGCCACGAGTATGCCGAAGCAACCTTTTTTCTTGGGTTGTTGGAGGATGTCGATTTTGAAGCCGGCGGGGCCGTAGGTGAGGGTTTTGTCGGGGTCGGAAGCTTGGATGCCGAGGGTGGCGGCGTTGGTCACAAACTTGTCCAAGGAAGATTTCGACCAAATTTGCGACAGGCAGATGCGGGAGCCGTTGCCCAAGGTGATGATTTCGGCATCTTTGGGGAAGTAGAGGCTCATGTCGCTCTCCTTGTTGTAGGCGAGGGCTTCGTCTAAGGGGAGGAGGATTTCTTGTACGCCGGAATCGGGGCAGAGGTTGTTGGGGAAAGCGCGGCGCAGGTCGGCTAAGGTTGCTTTGGGGTTGAGAGCCACGTAGGCGTGCACGATGCCGAGGGCGGTGCGGTTCTGTGTCTTACCTACTACAGTTGCTAAGGTTTGCATAGTCGAAGAAATTGGTTTTAAAGGATTCAATAATAAAATGGGAAGAAAGTTAAAGCGTCGGATCGGTAATTGGAACCGCTCCGCGGTTCGAAAAAGATGGGAGGCTGACTATCCCCACATAGGCTTCGCCAATGTGGGGTTGAGTGGTATGCGCAACCGCTTCGCGGTTGAAATCTGCATTACCATTAACTCTTTCGGTGCCCATTTTTATTGATCCGTTGTGAGGTTAAGTGGATTCGGCCACAGGGTGGCCGCGTCCACTTAACTCGGTGGTTTAGAATTAGTTGAATTTGACTTCGAGGTCGGGTTCGGAGCGTACCAAGTCGGCGATGAGCAACAGCACTTCTTCGGTGTCGATGTCGAGAGCGTCGGCAGCGAACAGGAGGTTTTCGGCTTCGTCGCGGGTGAAGACGTTGTCCACGATTACGATTTGGAGGATGGCTTCAAACACTGGCATAGCGTCTTCGCGAGCCACGCCGGAGGCGGCTTCGTTCAAGTAGTTGCGCATAGCTTCTTCGTCGAAGTCTTTGATTTTTTCGATTTCAGCTTCAACGGCGGATTTGAGTTCGGTGACGTCGAGTTCGAAGGCATCGGCGATTTCTTCCACAGCGGTAGCTTCGGCTTCGGCGTATTCGCCGTCGGCCCAGATAGCAGCAGCGAGGAGCGCTGCAAAGTCATTGAGTTCTACTTTCATATTATTAGCTGAATAAGCGTTTGAGACGATTTTTGAGAGAGCCTTTAGCGGCACGAGCTTTGGCCATACGGGCGGCAATTTCTTTGCCTTCTTTGGTGCGTTTGTCCACCTTGCCGTCTTTAGTTTTCTTTACTGCCATTTTGCGTAAGGGTTTGATTTTGAAGTATATAGATTCGTTATCACGTGAGATTTCCTCGAAACCGGCGCCGCGGAGGAATTTGTCGGCGGCGCGGTTGGTGAGGTTGCATCGCGAGAGGATGCGGAATTTTCTTCGCCGTAGTTCATCGACGATGAGTCGGAAGCCGCGCATGTAGAGCACGGCGGGATTGCATTGGCGCTCCCAGCCGCCGCCGTGAATCGACAGGTAGGTGCCGCGCTCGTCCTCTTGCATGAGGAAGACGAAGCCGATGGGTCGGTGGTCGCGCACGCGGTAGAGCACATAGCAATGAACGTACTGCGCATAGTTTTCAAGGAGCGATTCCCACTGCTGCCGGGTGTCGACGTCGGCCGCCATCTGATGCCAATCGTGGGGGGAGAATTGGCCGACGATGTCGAGCTGACGGTCGTAGGCTCTCAGCTCCACCACGCCGTCGCCGACGGCAGGATATGGCAGGGTGAAAGCCCGGTCCATAGCAGCAGCTTACTTGCCGTTGAGGAAGTCGACCAACTTGGAGCCAAATTGGCGAGTGTTCCAACCGGAGTCGTAGGAGAAGCCTACGGAGGCGGAGATTTCGCGCAGGGCGCCGATGGTGTTGTCGTAGGTGCGGAAGGTGGAGATTGAGCCGGAGGCTTCTTTCACCACGATGTATTCGCCCACTGCGGCCATGTTGCCGGCACCGTATTCTTTGATGATTTTGGAGCCGAATTGACGGGTGGTCCAGTCGGGATCGTAGGCCATACCTACGGATTGAGCGATTTCGCGCAACGAGCCTTTGACGTTGTCGTAAATTTTGCAGACTTTGATGGAGCCGCTGTCTTCTACGGTGACGATGTATTCACCGCTAATTGCTGATTTTTTAGCCATAATTAATTGATTATTAATTGGTTACCCCCCCCCGGCTTCCTTAACTCGGCGCGCCGCTGCAGGTGCGCACCGAGGGGAGTAAGGTTGATTGTTAGTTAGTAAGCAATGGGATTCTCGGCTGGCGCGCTGCTGCAGGCGCGCGCCAAGGCCGAGGAACCGCGATAGGGGTTATTATTTGCCGGCAGCCACCAGGGTGATGTCGTCCTTGGCCAACTTGGTGTCGTCGGCGTTGGCCACTTGCACACCGATGCCGAACATTTCGGTGACTTTCTTTTCGAAGTTGCCCACGCGGAGGTTGCCGCCGAAGGTTTGTTCGCCACCTTTAGCGCCGGTGGTCATCAGCGAGCCGAGAGTAGCTTCGTCGTCGGCTTTAGCTTTGCAGGTAGCGGTGGTGTACACGCGCAGGGAAGCGCCGAAAGCTTTTTTGAAGTTAGCCTTGAAGGTTTTGACCTTCATGCGGCTGTCGATACGGAGATCTGCCATAAGATTTTAGATTTTTAGGGTTGATATTTGGTTTGATTGTTGATAGTCAAGTGGGTTATTTGCGAGGCAATGACGGCATACGTGCCTTAATGGCGGCGATTTCACCGCGCAAACGTTGGATGTCAGCTTTAATCAGTTCGCGGTTGTTGGCAAAGATGCTTTTATTCTTGAGTTGCGCTTGTTTTCCAGCAATCCATTGACGTCTTTTCTCGATTTCGGCGCGTGCGTGCGCTTTGGTTTCGGGTGTTCCTGCTCCCATTGTCGTTACGGTTTATGGTGGTTGATACTCGGGTTAGTTGGCTTTATTTGCTGGGCAAGGAAGGGATACGCGCACGAATCTTTGCGATTTCGGCACGCAAGTGGCTTATCTCGGATTTGATAAGATAGCGTGTATTGGGCGATAAGGACTTATTCGTAAGCTGTGCTTGTCTTTCGCCAATCAATAAACGCCGTCGAGCGATTTCCTCGCGAGCTTGTGCTTTGGTATAAGCTGAACCTGCTCCCATAGTCGTTATTGGTTTTTAGGGTTAGTAATAGTGGAGATACAGTATCTGAAGGGGTCGCCGTTGGCGGCTTTGACCGTGATGTGGGTGTCGTGCCAGCGGCAGGTGTAAGGGTCGGTGAGTTGGAAGTCGGGGTGGCTCTTGGTGATGGCCTCGGCCACGCCGGCGGGCCAGGTCATGGGGCCGCGGCCCACGGTGTTGCCCTCGTGCATGGAGAAGTTGGCATAGTTGGAATCGGCACGCGGGGCTTGCCAGTAGGTGTGATTATTGGTGATGATGATGGCCACGCCGCCGTCCACCTGCGGGAACACGTGGGTGAGGGTTTCGATGCGGCGCACATCTTTCCAGTAGTTGTACATGGTGAGGTTGGAGGCAGCCTGATTCTTGACGATTTGGCTGTCGGGGTCGCGCAAGGCTTCGCCGAAGATGGTGAAGTCGTGGTTGACCGTGACGGTGGCGTACTTGAGCTCGATGGCGGCAAAGCGGCCGTCGAGTTCTACCACCACATCTATCGAGAGTTGATTTTCCCAAGGGAATGCTTGCGAGCCGGTGTCCTCGTAGCGGGCCTGCAGTTCGGGCAGGGGCACACGATACTCGGTGTCGACCATCGTGTAGTGACCTGTGTGGCGCAGGTAATCGGCAATCATTACCTGCATATCGCGCTCGTTGGAGATGAGGTCGGTGAGACTCTCAATCCATTGCTCGCTATCGCGCTGTAATATGTCCAGCAAACAGCTAAGCATCTTCTCCGGCAGAGGTTGCGGCTCCGCTTTGGGAGCCGGCTGCGGCGCCGGTGCGCTATGTCTGAATGACCGAATAATCATGGCGTCAGTTTGTAGGGGCACTCACCTGTGGCGGTGAGCTTTGATGCCTTAGATACCCGGTAAGGCTGATTGGTTCAGGAAGGTCCGCATACAAAAAACGTGAGTACCCACTGTGCTCGTCCGTCGTTTGAGGCCTTCCACAGCCGGTAGGTGAACGAGACAGAATCAATACCCACGCCGTATATATTTATCCAAATGTGTGCCGTTGGGGTCATGTCCCAATTGCACACACCGGGGATTATATACCCGTAAGCATTCATTTCTGACCTTGTCTCTGACCTACGTTTGGGGATTGTGGAAGTTTCAAACGACCAAAGGCAAAGCATCAATGACGCTTTTTAGTATGTAGTATCCCACCCCCGCGCACAGCAGTGCCGCTCGACTTTTCGAGCCCCCAATCCTCATCGCACCGAGGCGATAAATTGACGGCGTGGATGGAAGTCACCGCAAATTTAAGAACAATTTTTCGTTTATGCAAGCGTTTACCTAAAAATTTTGCAAAAAATTTACTTTAAGCCATTTTACGTTTTTAAAATGTTGCTATCTTTGCAGTGAAAATATTTGGACGAAGTTTTCGTCGGTTTTATTAATTTTTATGCTATTATAATCCATGAC
>JBJEKG010000216.1:0-9501 GCA_051878535.1 Muribaculaceae bacterium | reverse complement strand
CTATCTAATCAAACCGGCTAACTGATGCAACTTATTTTTTATTCATTACTTAGTTCTTTGTTTTTATTTCAAATTTTAAATGAAAGAGCCGTGATTTTTTTGCCGAAAAATTTGCACAATCTCAAAATAGTCCGTAAATTTGCACCGCATAGGTAACTATGTGGACATATAAAAGCGTTTTTTGCTTTATCCTTTAACGGAAATCGCCAATTTCAAATCAGAGAAGGGTAAACGCAGTCTAAAACGCTCATGCTTGTCGCGTATCCACTCCCCGACAAGGGGATATCGATATCCGGTATGGCGTGGGAGTGGACTGTTTATTTCTCTGATAGGCGTTTGGCGATGCCTCCGTTAAAATAAACAAGAACATCATTCCACGCTTTTTCGTATCACAATCTAAATGTCAACTCGGGAATGGAGGCGACGCCAAACAAATCAAATGGACAAAATCCTAAAGTATCTGATGTTGTTGCTCGTCACAACACTCAGCTTTACGTTCACCGCATGCAGCGATGATGACGACGAGCCGGATAATTCAACTGTCGCAGGAACTAATTCTATTGTAGGCAAATGGGTTGATGGGGACCAAATTCTTACCTTAGGCAAAGATGGCAGCTATCGGGAGGATGGCTCACTCGGTCAATATCGAATTGGCACGTACTCCTATAATGCAAACGCTGCAACTGTTGTAGTTGATATCAAAGCTATTGCCGGAAATAATAGCGCATATCAAAACACATATTTTGTTCAAACGTTGACATCTACAACATTAGTCCTATTATATCCGGATGGTGATGTAAAAGGTTGCTTTACGCGTAAATAACTGAAAATACCACAATTATGCAAAAAAACATTAAGCTAATCTTATTTGTGGTACTGTTTATCTCACTTTCTGTCCCTTTCACCTCTTGCGGAGGTGATGAACCTGATGAGCCACAAATAGAAAAACCTGACCAAAATCCTGACACTCCTAACATTCCTGATACTCCATCTGACGAAGACGAGAACGAACAAATTCCTGGAAGCAAAATTCTTGGGACTTGGTATTACCTGAGTCCGAATAACGCACTGAAAGCTACGGTAACATTCTCAATTGAAAAATCGTATAACTTCTCAATCTTTGGGACTCGAGTTTGTTATATTTCCATCGAATCAGAATTGCCCTACTACGTGGAAGATATTGAAAATGTGTGGAGTTATAGTGATTCCAAATGGGAAATAACCAGATTCCCTATAGTCCCCGGTTGCATGGGCGCAACTATTTCTAAAGTGTTTGACAATGAATTGTGGATGGATTTAGATTTCATAAACTATTCCCAAAGAATAAAATTTACTCGAAATGACCCGGGCAATGCGGTTAAACCAAGCGGATTGCAGGTAGCACCTGACGGCATTTTCGAAAGATACCTTTGGCATGGTTACATTGGCAATTATAATATCACATTCCAATTTAAAGGCGCATCTTGGTTTCATGAAACTTCAGATGTAGACGTAATGGTCAAAGGAACCGATGGGACTCATAGGTGGCTGAAAGAAAATGATTGCTATGGAGGCTATAGTAATGGCTATTTCCATTTCGAGTGCACGGGTATTCTTTGCTCTGTTTTCGATTGCTCAACTCTGGTCGTAATAAAACAGACGGATAAGAAGTTGTTGTTATATAACCCATTTACACCGGCACGGACTTTCTATATAACGAGAGAATAATCAAATTGGATTTGATTATTATAGATACTGCAGTACCGGATTATACCTTACATCAAAGCATTGTGTAGTTTGATCAATAATGTATTATATTATTTGAAATCATAAAATAATAGTAATAGGTTGAGGTAAATATCTGCCTTCCCAACATAGAGTGCTTGGCTATACTTTTGTGGTATAATCAAGCACTTTTGCATGGGAACTACTACTATCTTCAACATTTTGTCATTGCGGATGTAGCTTGGCGATAGGCAAGTCCCCGCCCTTACCGGTTGAGGATGCTTTCTATCAGAAGATATACGCGCGTGCCGAGGCTTTGTGGCCAGCGGTCGCGTGGGTTGAGGTCTAATGTCTTTGCGCGATTGATTGCTGTTGCATAATAGGGAAGTAAGGCCATCGCGTCATACCTTGATTCATTATATGAGCCCAAGAGCTTGCGCATCGTGCGTTTAAGCAAAGTCACGCCTCCGCAATCCTTGCTATTTTGCGTCAGTCGATTCTTCTCAACCTCGCTATAGGCCGGCACATCCTCCAAATGGAGTAATAGCCAAAGCTCAAAGCATGGATTGCTCATGCAGAAGTGCAGGTGGCTATTCTGCGCACATTTTTGAGCTGTTTGTGATAGCATCGATTCGCTCCAGCGGTCGCGGTCGATTACCAACCATAGCTGGTCGTCGTCCGCGATATTGTATTCTGACATAAAGTCGGAGATTTGCGTGTAGACAGATTCCGGCGAAGAATTGTTACTATCGCGGTGCAAAATCTCAATGTGCACGTTAGCGGCGCAAAGCTCTTGCTTTACCGCGGTAAAGTAGATCGATTCGGTGCATCGACCCTCGGCTGCTATCACCACTAACCGCGAGGACCGAAATCCTTCCGGCCTCGAAAAATCGCGTCGTTTTCTCATGGCTGTTCGGTCAGTATTTTGATGTCTGCAAAGAATGGTATTGCGCCATATCGCCCTTGCAAATAGCCTTTTTGCACGTCTTCGCGCGGCTTGTATTCGGCTAACGATACAGGCACGGATGCGTTTGCGCGATTTTTCTCTATGAACCATACCTCGTCGGAGCGCAATAGCTTCAAATCAAGCAGGTTACACTCGTGGGTGGAGATAATCAGTTGCGTATCAATCTCTTCGCTAAGCTTGCTCAGGTATTGCTGTACTATCTTTAGCGAAAGCAAAGGATGCATACTCCGGTCAAGCTCATCGATTACGTAGTCCTTTTCATTGTGTTGAAGGTCGATTAGCATTGGTATGAAATCAAGCAAACGGATTGAGCCATCGCTTTCCAAGTCCATTTCAAACACTACTTCATCTTTGGTCGAATTAAGGTGAACGGCCTTTTGCTTGAGTATGGAGTAGATCCCATCTTCTTTAAATTCAAAGAAGTACCATTCTTTAGCGTCGGCTGAAGCTACAACTGTCGTGCGGCCCGCTGTCGGGTTGTCCAACACTTCCGTGAGCACGGATTCCGGCAGATTTGTTTCCTCTTTTGAACTGACCGGATAGCGCCGTACATCGATTATGCCGGTATTGAATAATTCGAGCAACTCTCGTGTGCGGTTGTGAAATTCCTCGTCTTGCTCAGCGCTGAAAGATATGCCGCGGTATCGTGTGTCAGGGAATATGATGCACAAGCCGCTTGCAAACCACCGATAAGCCGTGGCGAGCATCGATAGCCCGATGCCATTGCGTTTGATGTATTCCGACAGGAAGCTTACATCATTCGGCGTGCCAGCGCTGATAAACCGGAGGAACTGCGCAGTTTGGGCATCCCCGGAAATATCACCGAACCTAAACTCATTGTTGCCGGAATGATTCTTACGCTCGAAAATCAGCTTGTCAGTGCGACTATTAATTTCGTACAGCCATTCTTCGCTGATGCCTAAATGGCTGAACTCCACGCCGTAGGCAAAATAGTGGCTGCCCGTTTTAAACTCAACCTCCACTTTTGAGATTGGCCGGATTGTATCACCCAACTTGAACGGCTCGAATTTGCCTTTGGGAAAGCGCCCGATAGCAATCTGTTGGAGGATTGATAATGCCTTGATTGCGTTGCTCTTGCCGGAAGCGTTCGCTCCATATAAAATGCCGAATTTTAGCGCCGAAATATCGTCGCGCTTTTTAGCTCGACTCACGTGAGAGGCGTGAGTAGAGCCTTTGCACGCAACGAAGCTTATCGAAGTCTCTTCGTTGAACGAATAAATGTTTTCAAATGTAGCTCGAAGAATCATTTTGTCGAAAGTTTGCAATTCTTTTGCAAATTTACGACATAAAATATGATTTTCCAAATATTTTGGTCAAATATTTTCAAAAATGGTTATTCGGGGAGGGTGGGGAAGCGGGTGGAGGCGGAGGCGGCGAGGGGGTTTTTGGCTTTGACGCCGAGTTGCTGGAGTTGCTCGAGCTGGCGGATGACGCTGCCGGGGCCGGTGTTGAGTTGGCCGATGGCGGCTTCGTAGGCGTCGTGCGCCTTGTCGAGGGCTTTGCCCACGTTGTCCAACGAGGTGGGCGCACCGGCCATCTTGTCCATCATCTTGGCGGCGCGCTCGGCGATGCGCAGGGCGTTGGTGTTGGCATCGTCCAAGCGCCACATCTGCTCCACCAGGCGCACCACGGTGACCAAGTGGGTGGGCGACACGATGATTACGCGCGAATCGTAGGCGCGTTGCCACAGCTGCGGGTCGTGGCTCATGGCCAACATGTACGCACCTTCGTGGGGCAGGAACATCAGCACGAAGTCGCCTTTGACCACGCCGATTGAGTCTTGGTAAGCCTTGTCGGCCAGCTCTTTGATGTGGTTGCGCACGGAAATGACGTGAGCCTTGGCGCAAGAATCGCGGGCGGCGTCGCTCTCGGCGTTCAGCCAGTCGAGGTATGCCGAGAGCGACACCTTACTGTCGATGATGATTTTGCGTTCTTGCGGGCAGTTGATTACGGCGTCGGGACGCAGCACGCGACCTTGCTCGGTGGTGGTGGAGTCTTGCGTGACGAACCATCGGCCTTGCTCCAAACCGCTGTGTTCCAAGATGTTGGTGAGCACCATTTCGCCCCAGTGACCTTGCACACGCGTGTCGCCGCGCAGAGCGTTGGCCAAGCGGGCGGTTTCGTCCTTCACTTGCTCGTTGAGGGCCAACAGTTTCGACACGCCTTCGCGCAACGATAGCCGTTCGCGGCTTTCGGCCGAGTACGACTCCTTGAAGTCCTTGGTGAAAGTTTCCAACGATGTGCGCATCGGCGACAGCACTGTCTCCAACGTGCTGCGACTAAGTTGGTTGAGCTGTTCGGAGTTGGCTTGCAGGATTTCAGTGGCGAGTGCGCGGAAGCGTTCGCCCATGGCTGTGCGTTCGTCGGCGAGGCGGCGTTCGCAGTCGGCTTCTTTCTGTTTGATGAGCGCCTCGGAGGCAGCGGCTTGGTCGGCAAGACGCTGCTCGAAATGTTCACGGTCGGCTTGGCGCGCGGCCTCGGCAGCAGCCGCCTGTTGTTGGGCCACTGCCAGCCGGCGCGAGGCGCGAGCGGCCACGATGGCGAGCACCGCAACGGCCACCGCCAATATGATTGCAATTATCAAGGTGCTTTCCATAACTATTTGATAGTGAATGAGTTCATCTGTTCGTAGGTGGGTAATTCCGGCAGGAATGTATACTTGGCACCGTCGAATCGACAGGCGAAATGGCGCAGGCCGTTGGACACAATCAGCCACGGGCAACCGAGCACCATGTTGTAGCGCGCGATTTGGTCGAAGACGGCAGCGGTGATGGTCACCGTGGGACGCTTGTACTCCACGATGCACAGTGGCTCGAGGTTGCGACGGTAGATGACCGTGTCGCAACGGCGTTGGCGGCCGTTGAGGCGCACGCCCACCTCGTTGGCCACGAACGTGGACGGCACACCGAGCGCCGCGACGAGGTAGTGGGCGAAGTGTTGGCGCACCCACTCTTCGGGAGTGAGCACCACCCATTTTCGTCGCAGAGGGTCGAATACCTCAACCACCTGATTATCAGCCTCTCGCAGCTCTATATCGAAATTTGGCAGGTTAAGTTGGTCAAACATTATTTGCAAAAATCAAAAATTCTCTGTAAATTTACACAAATTTTTTGAAATACCTGCAAAACTTTCGCAAAAATGGCACCCGCACCCAAAGTTACTTTTGAATCATTGAGCCGTTCGCTCGCCAACGGCGACTATCGTCCGGTCTACTTTATCCACGGCAAAGAAGGCTACTACACCGACCAATTGGTGAAGCAGCTTGAGGCGATTGTGCCCGAGGCCGACCGCGATTTCGGCCTCAATGTGGTGTTTGCCACGCAGACCACGCCGGAGCAGGTAATCGACCTGTGCCGCCAGTTGCCTATGATGATTGAGCGGCAAGTGGTGATTGTGAAAGAGGCGCAGGCGGTGCGCGGCACGTGGGTCGATAAGCTTGCCGCATACGCCGCCAAACCCACCGCCACCACCATCTTGGCCGTTTGCGGCCGCGGCGACCAAGTCAAGGCCAAAGCCTTTGCCAAGGCGGTGAAAGAATGTGGCGGCGTGGAGTTCGAATCGCTGCAAGTGCGTGAGTATCAGATACCTGCGTTAGCTGAAAAGCTCATCAAACAGAAAGGTTTGACCGTCGACCCCAAAGCCATGTCGATGCTCATCGACTTCATCGGCGCTGACCTCAGCCGCATGTACAACGAGATTGACAAGCTCGCTCAGATTCTCGGCCAACGCGCCATGATTACCCCCGAAGCCGTGGAGCGACACATCGGTGTCAGCCGCGAGTACAACAACTTCGAACTTGCTGACGCCATCGCCGCCAAAGACGTGGTGAAAGTGTTCAAAATCGCCGACTACTTCGCCGCCAACCCCAAGGACAACCCGGTGCAGGTGACCTCGGCTGTGCTCTTCGGCCAGTTTGCCGATTTGATGTGCGCCTACTATGCCGGCGACCGCTCCGACCGCGCTATCTCCGAAGCGCTCGGCTTGCGCAACGACTTCGCACTGCGCCGCATCCGCACAGCCATGGCCAACTACAACCCCTTCCAAATCATCGACATCATCTCCTCCATCCGCCGCTTCGACACCATGAGCAAAGGTGCCGGCTCGCGCCAAGCACCCACCGACCTGTTTCGCGACCTCCTCTACCGCATCCTCACCACCACCGGCCGCTAAGTCACAAAACCGGTAATTCTACCACTTTTTTGACCTAAAATCGCCAAAAATGCCAAATCTGCGCCTAAAAAGTGGTAAAATTACCACTTTTTAGGCGCGAAAACTTGCTCCGCCGCGATTTTTTTACTAATTTTGCGTCAAAATTAGTGCTATGATTATCAAACGCGACACATACCTGCGGCAGCTCATCAGCGGCATGGGTAATAAAATGATTAAGGTGGTCACCGGCATTCGCCGCTGTGGCAAATCGTTTCTGCTCTTCGAGTTATTTCATAACTACCTGATTGAAAGCGGTGTGTCGCCGAATCATATCATTGAAATCGCTTTGGATGACCGCCGATTTGCCAATCTACGCAATCCGGACAACATCATTGAGTATATTGACAGCCGCATCACGGATACTGGTCAATACTACATTCTGCTGGACGAGGTGCAACTCCTCGATGAGTTCGTCGACGTGCTCAACAGCTTGCTCCACATCAAAAATGCCGACGTATACGTCACCGGCAGCAATTCCAAATTCTTGTCGAGCGATGTTGCCACCGAGTTTCGCGGCCGCGGCTTCAACATCCACATCTTCCCGCTTTCATTTGCCGAGTACCTCAGCGCGGTCAGCGTGAACAAATACGATGCGTGGCGCGATTTCTACCTCTATGGCAGCTTGCCACAAATCTTAGCTATCGAAGGCGACCGCGCCAAGCAGCAATTCCTCGCCGAGTTGGCGCAGACAGTGTTCTTGGCCGACGTGGCCGAGCGCAACAAGATAAAGAACCGCGATGAACTCTCCGAGCTATTCAGCGTGTTGGCTTCAAGCATCGGTGCTCCGGTCAATCCTACCAAGCTGTCGAACACGTTTCGCAGCGTGAAGAAAGTGTCGCTGACCAATCGCACCATATCGAAGTATCTACAGTATCTTTGTGATGCCTATCTTATCGAAAAATCGATACGTTACAATATCAAAGGCAAGAAGTATATCAACACCTTGGTCAAGTATTACTTCACCGACATAGGCCTGCGCAATGCCATCTTGGGCTTCCGTCAGGTGGAGGAAACGCACCTGATGGAGAATGCTATCTACAACGAACTGCGGATACGCGGCTACTCCGTCGACGTGGGCTGTGTTGAAATCCGCCAACAATTGCAAGATGGCACCACGCGCCGTTCGCTGTTGGAGGTTGACTTCGTGGCTAACCGTGGCTACTCGCGGCTCTACATCCAGTCGGCGCTCCACATCCCCGATGAAGCCAAAATGCAGCAGGAGACGGCATCGTTGCGTCGTATCGACGACTCATTCCAAAAAATCATCATCGTAAAAGACGACATCGCGCCGTATCAAAACAACGACGGCTTCCTCATCGTCGGCCTCTTCGACTTCCTCCTCAACCCCGCGCTCGTCTCCGGTAGCTGAGCAGTCGCTTTTGAGAATTTTGCTTTGAAGGATTTTACTTTTGAGAGAAGGTTGGGTCTAAGGGGTGTATGATTAGTGATAAGGACATATTGCAGGCGATTGGACGGGATGCCGACGGTGGCTTCCGGCTGCTGATGCACACATACATGGAGCCGGTTTACTGGCACGTGCGTCGCATGGTCGTCGGGCACGAGGATGCGCAGGATGTGACGCAGGAAACGTTCGTGCGCGCCTTCCGCTTCCTCCACAGCTTCTCGGGCGACAGTTCGCTGAAGACCTGGTTGCTGAGCATTGCCACCAACGAGGCGCTGCGCTGGCTCGGTCGCCGGGCAAACGTGGCAACGCTTTCATTGGATGACACCACCGCGCAATTGGTGGCCGCCGACTCGCAGATTGAGGGTGATGCCATTGAAGCTCGCTTGCAACGTGCCATTCTGCGGCTGCCGGCCAAGCAACAGTTGGCATTCAACCTTCGCTACTACGACGAGATGAGCTACGACGACATCGCCGCCGTGTTGCAGTCTTCGGCCAACGCTGCCAAAACTAATTACCACCTTGCCAAAGAAAAGATAATCCAATATATGAACCAAAACGATTGAGCGATATGAACCGGAAATTTGATTTTGACCAAGTTGGGCGCCGCATGCCCTACACCGTGCCCGACGGCGCTTTCGCCGCCATGGAAGCGGAGGTGATGAATCGCGTGCACCGGCAGCAGAGTGCTCGCCGCCGGATATGGTGGTACAGCGCCGCAGCCGCCGTTGTAGTGGCCGCTATCGCCATCGGCGCAGTGCTCCTGCGGCCTGCCGCACAGTCCGAAGCATCGTTTGAATCGGTGCTTGCCGCTTACCAAAACCTTAGCGCCGACGACCAAGAGTACTTGGCGCAATACTATGATACCGACCTATTAATAACCGACGAAGACTATTCCGAATAACTATGAAAACCGCTATCCGTCTCATACTCATTGTGTTAATGGTGGCCGTTTCGGCCTCCACCATCGAAGCCCGCGGCCGCCGACAAGGCGATGATAACCGCCAACAGCGTCGCGAGCAATTAGCGCAATCGCAAGCCAACTACATAGCCCAAGAGCTCAAGTTAGACGAGGCCACCACGGCCAAGTTCGTGGCCACTTACTGCGCTTACCACCGCGAAGTGTGGAAGCTCGGTCGCGGCAAATGCCACCGCGATAATATGACCGATGCCGAAGCGCAACAAGCTATCAGTGAAC
>JBJEKG010000215.1:0-9550 GCA_051878535.1 Muribaculaceae bacterium | reverse complement strand
TAACTACGAAGATAACACCCGTTGACTGTGCACGTTAGTTCGAGGTGATAATCAGTGATACACAGACCGTAATGGTAAGAATCTGTGCAGTGGATTGTCAGCGTAAGTACTTGGCCTGAGGCTGATTTCACCTTGCAACAGGGTTTATAGAAGTTGAATTCGTAGGCTCCGGTGAGTTTGGCTACCACGAAGGCGTAAGGCTCCGTGCGGTAGCCTTTCTTTGAGAATCCCCTGCTCTTTTCCACGCTGAATACACGATATGGGTCATCGATAATAAATGCCGCAAACTCGTTGGCGTGGTCATTCAAACTGCAGCAGTAATCGTGGACGAATTGTGTCAGTTCTTTGTTGACACCGCCAATGGGTTGTGGCGGTGCGTTGCGTATCACGTTGCAAATTGCTGTTGCAATGGAGCTACGCTCGGCAGTGAAGATGTAATTCCAATTGCGGATGATGCCGTATGTGCGCGAGTTGTTATACACCTTCGTGCCGTGGTAGCCGCCTTCAATCAATTTGGTGATGCGTTTGGTGTTGGTCAAGGTCACGAACTCGCTGATGAAGCGGTCGTATAGCTCGCCGGCTGAGAATTGAGCGTCGGTGAGAAGCTCGTTGAGGTTGTGGATATCGTAAAGCAACCATGGGTGGTTGAGCAGTGGAATCACGTCGCCGAGATACCGTCCGTCTACAATGTAGAAGTTCGTATTAATAATGTGTTGCACGGAACTGAGTCCGGTGCATTGGTGCACGTCGGGTGAGGTCAGAAGCTGACGCAATGCGTCTAAAAACTCCTTGCCATCGTCCTTGAGGTTGATGTTGGCGCGTACTGCATAGCCTTTGGCAAGACGTCGGCGCTTGGTGAGCATAATGAAAGCCCACCACACGCGCACGAATTCCTGCATCCGGTTGTGGTCGGAAACGCCATACTTGTGCACATACTCCACGACACCTAAGAACAACAGAGCACGGCGTATTCCCATGTTGCCCTCACTTATCAAGGTCTTGAATAAGTTGATATGTTCGGACTTTTCAGCGAAAATGTTAACGCGTTGCTCAGTTTTGATTGAGCCATTGGTTGGATCTAAGGTGCTGAAAAGCAGAGATTTGAAGAAGATGTTGATGGCGTCTTTAGGCGACTTGTCCTGTAGGGCGTTAGTTATTGTGAGCATAGCATCGAGCACGCGGAAAAGTTGCTCAACGGCAGAGCGATGCGTATACACCGAGATGGCCGATTCGATTTCTTCGTCCTTACATTCTTTGTGTAATCTATATTGCCAGATATAGTCAGTAATCGTGTTAAACAGACGCATAAAGTATTCATCGATGCGCGGATAGGCATTAGCCTTGTCATCGTAGTCGGCGATGGCGTAATCCCACAGCACGTTGCACCAGTCGTTTTCGATTCGTTGCTCGAAGTAGTCCTTGTAACTCAGTCCGTGGTAGGTGCTGTTGGGATGCTTTTCAGCAAGAAGGCTGATGAACTTCACCTTGAAGTGTTCGAAGTCGGTGAGTTGTTTGCCGCGAGCATTTATTTTTATGTAGAGGTCGTCGATGCCTGTTGATTTGTTGATATTCTGCACTTCAAATCGGATTGGTTAATCGGTAAAGAATCTTTCGGTCATTTTGGTGATATCGAAGCTGTCTGCCGAGGAAGATAGTTTTGCGGCTATTGCATCCATCATTTGAAGCATAGCAGCGATTGTGGGGTCATAGTCCCATCGCTCTGCATACCAAATGCAGTTCTTCACTGCGGTGGAAAGCATCTGGCTGAAAGGTACATCGGTGCGGAATAGGCGGTCGCAAAATTCAGTGGATGATGCGCGTGTTTCGTACTTTAGGCCTAATATCGAGCGCCAATCGTTGAGCTTGGCGCGGTATTCATCAGTGATGCCATCGTATGAAAGCTGGTGCTGAATCAGCACCCAGCCCAAAAGGTTGAGCGTGGTCAAACGTTGTTGGCCATCCAAGGGGATAAAGCCGGTATTATCGTCGGATTTTGAGCCATAGATGAAGTCAAGGACTACGGGGTCGTTGTCGTGGAGAGCCGTGAGGAGTCGCTCCACAAAGGCATTTCGTTTGCTTTGCCACCGATCGGCTCCTTGCACGTAGTCGCGCTGGATGATAGGGATTTCTATTTTGTGTAGTGCCAAAAATGCGTTAGATTGTTCAGCCATAATTACTTACAAGTTAGGTAGTTGTAGATTTCGATAAGTGCATCAAAGTAGGCTTTGCGGTCGTTCTTTTGCCAAAAGCACATGTTGCCCGGATTATCCGAGGAGTAAAATTTAGAGAATGCACGCTCTGTTGCAGGCATCAAAAACATGGCATCTTTATGTGCTTTGAGGGTGTCGATTCGAGTCTTGCCAAAGTCCTTGCTGATGCGGCGTTGATTACGTTGCTGAAGGATTCGACGTTTGTCATCAAGCAAATGGTTTGACAGCACGATATTGGTGGGCAGATTTACCAGAGCCATGTTGGCGATGCTGTGCAACTCGGTGTCGTTGATTTGGGCAATTTGGCGGAAAGGCTTATCGATTATGTCGAGGTTGCGCTCTACTTTTTGCCAGAGCTTTTCGCTGCAACGGACAAGGTCGTTGGCCCAGTCATCATTCTCAAATTCTTTCCTTAGTTCTTCGCAAGCCGTCATGACTTCCGGGCTTTGGAGGTCCACATTCTGTTCAATCTGTTTGATGCGGGAGAAGGTGCTACGGCGAATATACTGTGCAGTCATAGTGGTTGAGGCGCTCTGCGGATGGATGTGTTCGAGGCTGGTCTCGTTGTAGAGGTCGTAGAGATAGAATGGGAAGCGCACGTCAGTGCTTATTTGCTCGGCGGTTACCACATTGACAGCTAACAAGATGCGAAGCAATTCTTTTGGATGCTTTTCGTAATTCAGTTCGACGGCTTCCAACGGATGCTTGTTGGCGGTCTTTTCATCGTCGCTGCGGAAATCTACGGCGATTAGTGCGCCTACTTTGCGGCGAAGCAAGTGAGTGAACTCGTCTTTACCGTTACCCGCAGCCTGATGCTCGAGTTGCAGTAATTCGCTCACGATATTGACTGACGGTGCAAGGCGACGCCACAGACCGATGAGATGGAACCAGCGAGGGTTGTCGTACCAATTGCGAATCTTATTGTAGGTGTTCTCAATGCGCGTCCACACATTCTCCACAATTACACGGCGTTCGTATTTAGCTGCAAGTTGCCGGAAGTAGTTGTCGATGACGTGGTAATTGAATTTGCTCTCATCGAGTTTGCGACTGCATTTGTCATTCTCAAGTTCTTCGTTGATTTGGTCGGCCACGATGTCGAGGACGAAGTCGATGTGGGCCAAGCGGTCGGTTGATGTCGATATCATCGACCAAAACAGCGGGTCTTGTAGTTCCTTCTCCATCGCATCCCAAGCGTGAGCGCGGTTTAGTGAGTCTTTGTCGAGCACATCAGAGTTGTTGGATGCCAACAGCATTGCTTTCACCAGCTCTGTGCCGGTGAGGCTGATGCGGCGGTAGTTCAACCGTTCAAATGCTTCCATAGGCTTATCGCCGGGCAGCTCGTACCAAATAATCTTTACGCAAGGAGCACTCTTTCCCTGCTGCGGCGCGGAGAACAAGCCGCGAATGTTGCCGGGCAAGGTGTCCTGTTCGTTCTCGCTCAGTACTTCCTCAAACCATTTCCGGATGAAGTCGTATGCTCGGCGCATATAGAAGGTGTCGATGTTCTTCAAATATGACTCGTCAAGCTCATCGGCAAAGGTAGCGTTCTTTAGAAAGGCGTCCTGCGTGCTACGGCGCTCGAAGCAGAATGAATACTTTACGCGCTGTTTGCGACGGTTTGAATCCAAATACGTCAGCAACATATATATTGACGTGAGACGCTGCTGCCCATCGATGAGCACGTATTCTTTCTCTTCAATCTTTTGTACTACGATCGGTTGCAGACAATAATATTCGTGGTCTGTCGGATTCCGTTGCAAGAAGTCTCTGAGGTCGCGCAGCAAATCGCGCATCTGTCGGTCATCCCATCGATACCCGCGCTGATACGCCGGTATCACGAACTGATACTCAAATAGTTCATATATAGGCTTTAATTCAAATGCCATAAAGATACTTTAATAGTTGAAAAATTACGCACAAAGTTAGCAAAACTTTCCCATAAAACAAAAAAATTACTAATTATGCTTATTGCAATTTTTTTTTGAAATGTTTGGGTGAGACGAAAAATTGTTGTAACTTTGCAAATAAAATGATAGCACTATGAATATTGCAGTACAACGAAAAGCAACTATGTTCCGCCTTAGTGTGGATCTTCTTGACCGTCTAAAAGAGATGGCTCAACGCGATAATCGGTCGCTTAATAACTTCGTGGAGTGTGTATTGCTTCGAATTGCATACAATGAGCCAAACAAAGAAACGAAGGCGGCGATTGAAGAAGCTCGGAGCGGCAAGCTACGCCATACCCCGGCGATCGACCTTTCATCACCGGAAGCAATGCTTAAATCAATGGGTGTATGAAAACTTTACATGCTTCTTCACAATACAAAAAAGATCTAAAACGATATCGGAATAATCCAAAGAAAGTTGAACGATTGTTCAAAATACTGAAGTATCTGGCTGAAGAAACGCCTATACCGAATGAGTATCATCCGCATGAATTAACCGGTGATTACTCAGGCTGTATGGAATGTCATATCGAATCTGATTATCTACTAATTTGGTTTGACCCGGAAACGGATCAAATTGATTTGTTGAGACTTGGTTCTCATTCAGAACTATTCGGGAAAGGATTAAAACGATAAGGATTGAGCTGAAACTGGGGGAAATTTGGATTTTTGGGGCGATTTTTGCGGTTATGTCGCGACATTTTTGTAAATTTGCACTTGTTTTCAAAATTAATCACTATACAATGAAAGAATTAGCTACGGTTTACAACCCCGCTGAGGTAGAAGATAAATGGTATGCGTACTGGGTGGACCACAAGATGTTCCACTCTGAACCCGACCATCGCCAACCTTACACCATCGTTATTCCACCGCCTAACGTTACCGGTGTATTGCACATGGGCCACATGCTCAACAACACCATCCAAGATATTTTGGTGCGCCGCGCTCGCATGCAGGGCATGAATGCTCTGTGGGTGCCGGGCACTGACCACGCTTCCATCGCCACTGAAACCAAGGTGATTAAGAAGCTCGCCGACCAAGGCATCAAGAAGACCGACCTCACCCGCGAACAGTTCCTCGAACACGCATGGGACTGGACGCGCACTCACGGCGGCATCATTCTGCAGCAGTTGCGCAAGCTTGGCGCTTCGTGCGACTGGGACCGCACGGCTTTCACCATGGACGAAAGCCGCAGCAAGGCCGTGGTGAAAGTGTTCTGCGACCTCTACGACAAGGGCCTCATCTACCGCGGTCTGCGTATGGTCAACTGGGACCCGGAGAACCGCACCGCCATCAGCGATGACGAGGTTTACTTCGTCGACGAGAAGTCGAAACTCTACTATCTGCGCTACTACTTGGCTGATGACGATTTCTCCGGCGAGACCGGCGCTGAAGAAGAAGTGGTACATCGCGATGCCGAAGGCCGCCGCTATGCCGTGGTGGCTACTACTCGCCCCGAAACCATCATGGGCGACACAGCAATGTGCATCAACCCCAAAGACCCCAAGAATGCTTGGCTCAAAGGCAAGAAAGTGATTGTGCCGTTGGTTGGCCGCGTGATTCCCGTAATTGAAGACCGCTACGTGGAAATCGACTTCGGTACCGGCTGTTTGAAGGTTACTCCCGCTCACGATAAGAACGATAACATGCTCGGCAAGAAGCACAATCTCGACACCATCGACATCTTCAACGAAGACGGCACCGTGAGCGAGGCTGCCGGTATGTACGTGGGCATTGACCGCTTCGACTGCCGCAAGCAAATCGCCAAGGATCTCGAAGCCGCCGGCCTGCTTGAAAAGGTAGAAGACTACGACAACAAAGTCGGCTTTTCCGAACGCACCAAAGTGGCCGTGGAACCGCGTCTGTCGCTGCAGTGGTTCGTCAACATGAAGCACTTCGCTGAGATTTCGCTCTCGCCGGTGATGGACGACATCATCCGCTTCGTGCCCGAAAAGTACAAGACCACCTACCGCGGTTGGCTCGAAGGCATCCAAGACTGGTGCATCAGCCGCCAGTTGTGGTGGGGTCACCGCATTCCGGCTTACTACTACACCGAGCCCGCCTCGGGCGAGGAGAAGTTCGTGGTAGCTGAGTCGGCCGAAGCCGCATTGGCCAAGGTGCAAGCACTCCCCGGTTGCGAAGCCTTCACCGCTGCCGACCTGCGCCAAGACGAAGGCGCACTCGACACCTGGTTCTCCTCGTGGCTGTGGCCCATCACCCTGTTCGACGGCATCAACAACCCCGGCAACCGGGAAATCAACTACTACTACCCCACCGCCACACTGGTTACCGGCCCCGACATCATCTTCTTCTGGGTGGCTCGTATGATTATGGCCGGTTACGAATACGTGGGCAAGGAACCGTTCAAGAACGTGTACTTCACCGGCATCGTGCGCGACAAACTCGGTCGCAAGATGTCGAAGCAGCTCGGCAACTCGCCCGACCCGCTCGACCTCATCGCCACCTACGGCGCCGATGGCGTGCGCATGGGTATGATGCTCTCCGCTCCGGCCGGCAACGACATCATGTTCGACGACCAACTCTGCGTGCAAGGCCGTAACTTCTGCAATAAGATTTGGAACGCGTTCCGCCTCATCAAAGGCTGGGCCGTGGACGAAACCGCTGCCCAAAGCGACATCAACCGCCAAGCCATCGAATGGTTCGACGCTCGCCTCAGCGCCACTATCGAAGAAATCAACGACCTGTTCGACAAGTTCCGCATCAACGAAGCGCTCATGGCCGTGTACCGCCTGTTCTGGGACGAGTTCTCCTCGTGGTACCTCGAAATGGTGAAACCCGCTTACGGTTCGCCCATCGACCGCCCCACCCTCGACGCCACCATCAACTATTTCGACCAGCTTCTGCGCCTGCTGCATCCCTTCATGCCCTTCATCACTGAAGAGCTCTGGCAACATCTCGCACCGCGCCAAGATGGCGACACCATCATGTTCGCCGCCATGCCCGAAGCTAAAGCCGCTGACGCCCAACTCCTTGCCCGCTTCGAGTTGGCCAAAGAAATCATATCCGGCGTCCGCGCCGTTCGCGCCAAGAAGAACATTCCCGCCAAGGAAGCGCTCAAACTCAACGTCCTCGGCCAAATTCCAGCCGACATCATCGCCATCGTGAGCAAGTTGGCCAATATCAGTGAAGTAGCCCAAGACTCCGAGAAAGACGCCGCTGCAGCATCCTTCATGGTCGGCACCCTCGAATTCAATGTGCCCTTGGCATCCGCCATCGACGTTGATGCCGAAGTGGCTCGCCTCACCAAAGAAATCGCCTACCTCGAAGGCTTCAAGACTTCCGTCGAAAAGAAACTTGCCAACGAACGCTTCACCGCCAACGCTCCCGCCGCCGTGGTAGAAACCGAACGCAAGAAACTGAGCGACATCCTCCAAAAACTCGAGGCCAACCGCGCCACCCTCGCCGCCCTGAGCAAGTAACCCCTACCCTCATACCAAAAGCCGATATACCAGCCAAACTGCTGATATATCGGCTTTTGGCCTTTGAAGGGCGTGTAAAAATGCTCAAGACCGGCAAAAAAATCCGCGGCGCTCTTGCACAAGTCGAAAAAAAGCGCTAACTTTGCACCCGCAAATGGTCCTATAGCTCAGTCGGTCAGAGCAACTGACTCATAATCAGTGGGTCCTTGGTTCAAGCCCAAGTGGGACCACATAAAAATCGCTAAGTAATTCCAAATCAATTACTTAGCGTTTTTTTCATGCTCAGAAGGGGCAAATCTTGTGGCAAGATAAATTGGCTGGTAGTTAGACTTCGCTAAAGCTCAGAGCCGTGACAAAAAAGAAGTCAATGTAAAAAATCGGTTGAAATGTTAAAACTTAGGGGTAAGCTTACAGAGAAAGTATGTCAAAAGTCTGGTCTGTGAAGCACAGCGTGCAAAGGGTTCACAGGAGGACAGGAGATTTTTTGGGGCTGTAAAGTGTTGTGTTTGCTGAAAAATTGTTATCTTTGCAATTGTTTTAAAATTATTCTCAAATGGCTAAACGAAGACTTATAATTTGGTGCGTGGCAATGGTGATTGCGTTGTGCACTGTGACCTCACTCGCGCCGGGTTGCACAGATGCGAGTGCCTCCCAAAGCACTCGCGAAGATGATTCTCGTCCTTGCACATCATTTTTAGAATCAAATATTGGTTTGGATATGGATTCCACCGGAGCATACGTCGACTCGGTGTTGGATACCATTCCCGAACTAATTCATAAAGAATATGTACGTTACTGGAGCTATTATCCCGACTCAATTCGGTACAAGATAAGCATGGGTATCTATTTGGATGAACAGTTTCCAAATGAAATGGTGCGAGAAACCATCCTCACTATGGTCGACACGATTCTACCTCACACATTTGAGGAAGATATTGAAAGTGCGCAGGCCGATGCGTTGAATCGCCGTGTAATCAATAAGCAATCCAGCACCGACTTCCTAAATAGCTGGGAACGAGTATTCGATGAGCTTACTCGAATCAATGGTTACGGACCTCAAGATGAATATTTTAGTGAGATAGCGGATTCGCGAGGATGCACTGTTTGCCACAAGATTTACGAGGATGCCGAGTGGGCCACTTACGGTGTGGAGTTTTCCTACATGTATCACATGATGAATATACCTCGGTGTTATGCTGATTATTATGCTGTAAATAAGCAGACAGGCAAAGTGCTCACTCTTGAAGATATCATATCACAATACGGCCGAGACAAAATCGGGTCGATACTTGTAGCCGCTTACGCGAGCGAAGTTGAAATAACAGGTTTCTACAAGGGCGGCTTCACCGGTGAAGATCTGATAAGCAAGGCCGATGGCGTAGCCATCATCAGCGAAGGCATCCTCTTCTATTACCACCCCTACAATATCGGGTGCGGCGCTGAAGGGCAGTACAACCTAATCATCAAGCCGTAAAGCGGGGGCGAGGCAGACGCCGCACGGCTTCCACAGACCCCGAGGCAAGCCTCGAGGCTACAGTCACAGAACCAAAGGTGGGTGAGGTGCTGTTTAGCCAAGTGGTTCATCTCAGCGGTGAGCACCGATGAGATGCCGCGGTGACTGAGATTGAGTTTCGAAAGATTTTGGAATAACGTGGCTGCAGTTTGCAGTTTTGGAAAATTTGTTGTAAATTTGTAGCGGTGAAGGTGTAAAGAGCTGAAGCCGCAATTGCCAGCGTCAATGTAAAAAGCCGGTTGTTAAAAGTGTTAATAAGAAAGCGTGTCAAAAGTCCTGAATCGAACACAGCCAGTCGAAAGCTCGCAAAAAATCCACAGGAGGACAGGATATTTAACAGGAGAACAGGATGTAATGAATTGAGTATCAATAATATAACTCCTGTTCTCCTGCTAAATCTCCTGTCCTCCTGTGAACCCTTTGCACGCTGTGCAGACTTTT
>JBJEKG010000214.1:0-9586 GCA_051878535.1 Muribaculaceae bacterium | reverse complement strand
CAATAGCCATCTGCCCATACATGACACCAAAAAAATCCGACCTCAAATGAACCGCCACATCCAATTCCGAGCCAAATCCATCACCTCTGGCAAGTGGATTTACGGCAACCTCGTTGCCAACGAACACGGCGCCGCCATCGCCAACGTCGTCGACCATCGTATCACCGCCATCGAAGTCGACCCCGACACCGTACAGCAGCGCACCAACACCTACCACCAAGGCCGATTCATCTGGGAAGGCGACTTCTTCTCCAACCCCGCTCACCCCAAACGCCGCTACATCGTCACCTACGACATCTGCTTCGAAGCCTTCCAAATTATCTGCCAACAACACGGCCAGCAACAGCAATTCTACTACAAACCCCTCGGCATCGCACTCGCCCAAAACCCCAGCTGGGAATACGCCGGCAATATCGCCGACGAGAAAGGAGAATCCTTATGACACTCAACTCTCAACAAATCGTCTTCGTCACCACCGAACAGCTGCAAGACTTCGCCACCAACATCGTCCGCCAAACCATCGCAGCTCTCCGCGCCACCGACGAACTCCCCGACGAAAAACCCAAGTCCGAAACCAAATACTGCTACGGCCTCCACGGCATCATGTCCCTGTTCAACGTCTCCGTCTGCACCGCCCAGCGCTACAAGAACACTTTCCTCCAACCCGCCGTAATCCAACGTGGCCACAAAATCATGGTCGACGTCGAAAAAGCCCTCCAACTCTACAACGAATACCAACAACAATAACCACAACAACATGCAACAACACTCAAAACTTAAAGTTATACTCACCATCATTTTAGCTATGTTTGCAATGGTGAATCTAATGGCCGTACCGCTCGACACCGCCACCATAGCTCAATCTATCACAGTTATAGTGCTCACCAAAGCCGCGGCCATCCTCGCCTTCCGGGCGATGCTAAGATTAAATCGAACGTAATTATCAGATTATCAGGTTTTTTCATGTTAGTGATTTTAAGGTAAAATTGGTTGTTTTATTACACCTAAGATAATGATACATTGATGCCTAAAGCCGTGAGGTCCGAAGCATCGGCAGCCCCGGACAGGGACGGCAACAGCGGTTGCCATGGCGGTTCAACTCCGCCACTGCCACGAAGACTTTACATCTTCCCCTCGTATGCCTAAGGAAGCGGAGAGGGTGGCCTAAGGAAGCCCCAACGGACTGTGAGGAGCAGCCCAAAAATGCCGGCAGACTGCCGATGGTGAGGAGCCATCAATGACACCTGCAAGGAGACAGCATCGCGGAAGGCTCGATGCAAAAGCGCTCATTGACATTTCGAAACCCCGGGTACATATACGGGCGAAGCCGCCGCCCGCAACAAGCGGCTACGTTCAAACAACCGGCCTCGATGCCCAACGGCCGGCCGTGCGCAACATCCAATCTCACCACTACCCCCTCCATCAGCAATCAGCAGGCGCACCTCCGTCCCCACCGCATTGCGGCCACGTTCTGCACCTCCGGCCTCGGCCTGACTACTACCACGACTGAAGAGGCGCGCAGCGCGTCCCAATCCGCGCTGCACCCTCTCCATTCGTTCACAAAATTATGAATTCTGCATTATGAATTATGAATTAAAAAAACTATGAACAACCAAGAAACCCTCCAACTCGAAGCGCAAGTACTCGACAAAAAACTCGCCCTCGCCAAAGCCGAACAAGAAGCAGCTCTCGCCCAAAACGCCGCCTACCAAGACGTGCAGCTGCTCATCGCTCGCCAAGAAGCCTCATTTAAACTCACCCCCGTTGGCCAAGAACTCCAACGCTTCCAAATCAACCAACGCATGGGCCAAATGTACGCCTCGTCCACTATCGTACCCGACACCTACAAAGGCAACGTTGCCAACTGCGCCATCGCCATCTCCATCGCCCTACGCCTCAACATCGACGCAATGATGGTCATGCAAAACCTCTACGTCGTACACGGCAACCCCGCCTGGTCTTCCAAATTCCTCATCGCCACCATCAACACCTGCGGCCGATTCCAACCCCTCCGATACGAGTGCAACGAAGCCGAAGGCGATGCTTACGGCTGGCGATGCTTCACCTACGACATCCACGACACCGACCGAAAAGAACCCCTCTACGGCGCTTGGGTCTCTTGGAAAATGGTCAAGGCCGAAGGATGGGCCGACAAGAAAGGCTCCAAATGGCTCACTATGCCGGAGCAAATGTTCCGATACCGCGCCGCCGCTTTCTGGCAACGACAATTCGCACCCGAAATCTCCATGGGATTCCGCACCGCCGAAGAAGAAGACGACATCCGCGACGTCGAATACACCGACGTAACCCCAAACCAACATCCGATAAACGATAAACGACAACCGCTCAACGATTCCCAGCCCACCGAAACCCCTCGCAAGTCCATCCGCGAACTCGCCGCACAACTCGCCCAACAGCAGGTATTGCAGCCCGAACAGCCCGAACAACCCGAGCAACCCGAACAGTCAACCCCTGCTCAGGAAGTCAACACCGCCACCGGCGAACTATACCCCCAATCACAAGAAATACTCTTTTCATAATTATTGTTTTTTGGTGTTAGTAGTTGTTCCGGGCCTCGTGCACCAGTGGCCGTGGCCCGGTTTCAACAACACCCAATAGTCCCTAACCCGTAACCCCTAACCCCTAACCCATGAACACCCAACAACGAACCCCCGAATGGTACCGCGCACGCTTAGGCAAAATCACCGGAAGCGCAGTTGGCGACATTATCTCCAAAGGCAAAGGTGCCGAATTCACCAAGACCGGTCTCTCCTACCTCAACAGCGTAGCCGCCGAACGACTGCTCCAATCCGACATCATCGCCGACGACGAATACTTCCAAGCATACCTCGACGAAGTAAACGTCTCCTCCAAAGCTATGCGCATCGGCACCGAGCGCGAAGCCGAAGCTCGCGAACTCTACTCCATCGTCACCAACCGCACCGTCGACGAAGTCGGCAGTATCGAACACCCCACCATCGCAGGCTTCGCATCATCCCCCGACGGCATCGTCACCCGAGGCGAAGAAAAAGGCACGCTCGAAATCAAATGCCCCACTCCCGCCACTTACATCAGCTACCTCAGCGGAATCCACTCCGCCGACGACCTCAAAGCCGTCAACCCCGGATACTACTGGCAATGCTTCGCCCACATGGCCGTTACCGGCGCCCTCTGGTGCGACTTCGTGGCCTACTGCCCATACCTGCGCGTACCAATCCACATCGTCCGAATCGCCCGCGATGAAGAAGTCATCGACCAACTCCTCGAACGCGTCCGCCTCGCCCTCCAACACATCGACAGCATGGTCGCCGACACCGTCAAAGACCTGCCCGAACCTGCGGCAACACCCGAACCTCCCTCATCAGACCAGCCGGACCTGTCAGACAACTCCGACAACTCCTCAGCTTGCCGCATCTCCCGCGCCGACCTCGCGTTCCTCGTCGACCCTCTCCTCCCTAAACTCATCGAAGCTTACCCCATCGACAACGATAACGTCCGCGACTGCAACCTCATCCGCCGCGCAAAACTTCTTCTCAACAAACTTTCCAACAAACTCAATAAATCCAAACAGCAATGAACACTCAATCACAACGCCGCTACAAAACAAAACGGCACATCGCCCAACTCCTCTCACAATCTACCGACCTCGGCTACGTAAAGACCGAAAAAGTACTCAATACCCTCCTCGGCATCCTCTCCGACGTACTCGCCTGCGGCGAAGAAATATCCCTCCACAACTTCGGCGCTTTCCGCATCGTCGACATCGCCGAACGACCCGGCACAAACCCCGGCACCGGTCAGCCCATCACCATCAAAGCTCACCGCGCTATCCGTTTCACCCCCTGTCAAAATCTCCGCAATCTCGTCCGATAATGCGTATCGCCGAATTCCGCCGTCTGGCCGCCGCTGCTCAAAAGCCCAAATCAAAATACAATGCCAAGCCAACTCAAGGCTACGCTTCCCGCAAAGAGTATCGGCGCGCCGCGGCGCTCAAACTCCTCGAAAAATCCGGCCAAATCACCCGCCTCCAGGAGCAAGTCGTCTTCGAACTCATCCCGGCACAATACGTTGGCGGCAAACTCATCGAGCGCCCCGTCACTTACGTCGCCGACTTCGTATACCACCAAGACGGCAACCTCGTTGTCGAAGACTGCAAAGGCCTCCGCACTCCGGTCTACACCATCAAACGCAAACTCATGCTCCAACGCTACGGCATCATAATCTACGAATCCTAAACACCCCTCAAAAAGACTATGTTTCTCACCATCACCTTAGCAATCATTTGCACCGTGCTCGCCTTAACCCTCGGCGCAGCACTCTACCATCTTTACCAATCCTTTAAGCACGTCGACGACATTGTGCTCGGCCAAGTCAACGACCAACCCAAACACGTTATCGGCCTGCTCCGCAAATCCACCAAAGACGGCACCGTCGCCGTATACGTTATCCTCGACGACTTCTCCGAATGCCTCCTCAAATTCTTCGACACCGACGACCCCGCCGCCAACGAAAAATCCGCCGACCAAATCATCGCCGCTCTCGGCTACCCTGAATAAACCCACAACAACCATGACACGCCAACAAGCAATTGAACTCCTGCGCTTTACCAAAGTCTATGTCAAAGACAAAAGCAAGCAAATCCAACAAAAAGCATTCGAACTCGGATTTAGATGGCTATACAGCCGCGACAATGATGGTCTGGCATTCGAGCACCTCGATGCACCGTTCATTTTATTTACAGGCAAAACAATGCACCCGTGCTGCGATGTTGAACGCTTCAACTACGATGATTCCAAAGAAATCACCGCCGAAGAAATCCTCGCAATCACTACTGATGACGAACCGCGCTTCCGCCCATTCAAAAACCCCGATGAATGTTTGAATGAAATGCTCAAACATCAGCCGTTTGGCTGGGTAAACGACAAAGAATCCCCCTACAAATACTGCATTACCGGTTTACGCGATTTAGACGGTTTCAACTACTCTATTTGGGATATGGCCCTCAAATGCCTAACTTTCGCCGATGGCGCACCCTTCGGCATCCTTGAGTAACCTGCACCACCTCCTCCCAACCTTTCGAAAATCCCGAATAGTTCACCATGGCTAAGCTTACTATTCCTCGCGAACAAGTGTGGCGCATGTTTGATGGCCACTGCGCATACTGCGGCCACCAAATCACCCTCAAAGATATGCAGGTCGACCACATCACCCCCAAACGCAACGGCGGCTCCAACCTCCCACACAACCTATTCCCCGCCTGCCCACTCTGCAACCACTACAAACGTGCCACCACGCCTCTCCTCTTCAAAACGTGGCTCCTCGACGGTATTATCGACCGCCTCCAAAAACTTTACATCTTTCGCGTCGCCCTCCGATACGGCCTCATCGAAATCAAGAAACATTACGTAGACAAATTCTACTTCGAATCCCTCGCCGAATTATGAATTATGTTATCGCTTTAGCGCTTGCGAAGCAAGAATTATGAATTATGCATCCCCTAAGCTATGAAACCAACTACAACCACCTTCGTCTTCAACTGCGCATGGCGCGACAGCCTCCGCGAGTATCCCGACCCCGTCCGCCTCGAAGTATACGAAGCCATCATCGACTACGCAGCCACCGGCCAACTGCCACAACTCCAAGGCTCCCTCGCCCGCATGGCCCTCAACTTCATTCGCCGCGACATCGACTACTACCGCAACCGATATGCCGCCGTCTCCGAAAAACGCCGCTCCGCCGGACGCCTCTCTCACGGCGCTCCACAACAGCCCCAACAAGTTACCTCTCCGGCCCTAACCCCTAACCCGTCACCTGTAACCACATTCTACCCTTACCCGAACTGCGACGCCGATACTTTCATCGCCGACTTCTTCGACTCCAAACGCGACCCCATCATCGAACCTCTCTGCATGCAGCTCAATATCTCCCCAAAAGAATTCCGCCTGCTCGCCGATAGCGTCGTCAACGAATGGGCCGCCGCTACATTAACACACCCTTCCCGACAAGATGCCTACCGACACCTCATCTCCCAAGTACGCATCAAAACCGAACGCCATCGCACCAACAACCCCTCAACCCCGCTCACCGACCCCGCCGACATCGACTACAGCGGCGACTTCGGCGGCTCCGACTACTAATCCTGCATTATGAATTATGAATTATGAATTACTACAGGCCGAATCCGACCGAATCGCCGACATTTACCAAGAGCTCCTGCGCGATGCCGAAAAATACCGCCGACGTTTCCCCGACCTTTCCAACGACCACATCTACAACCTCCACAGCCGCCTGCTCGTCCGCATCGCATCCGAATACGTTATGCTCCCGCAGGCTCGTACTTTCGTAGTCGACGACCACAACCGCAAGCTGCTACGATTCCTCCTCTACTACTTCAACAATTGCCCCCTCGCCGAAGAAGTATTCCCCGACCGCCGATACAAACTCGCAAAACCACTCTTCCTCACCGGTAACTCCGGCACTGGCAAAACCCTCCTCATGCAAATATTCGCCGAATACCTCCGCCGAACCAAAAACCCAAACCAATTCGAAAACCTCTCCGTCACCCAAATGGTCAACTACTATACCCTCCACAACAACCTCGACAAATACACCTACAACGAGGAACAGTGCTCCGGATTCCGCGTCGACCCCGTCAACATCTGCCTCAACGACATCGGCCTCCAAAGCAAAACCTTTTACGGTATGGACACCAAAAAACTTATCGACGAGTTCATCCATGCCCGCTACGAAATCTGGACACAGTACGGTGGCAAACGCGCCCACCTTACCTCAAACCTCAATATCGCCCAACTCAAAAAAGAATTCGCCGACGGATATGGCCGAATCATCGACCGCTTCAAATCCTACAACCTCCTCGAAGTCACCGGTCCTTCCCGTCGATAAACGATAAACGATAAACGATTAGTCATTGAGAGAACTTCTTGGACATAAGTAGCAACAAGGCAGCCTATCTCGCGAGAGCTCCAACTGCCTGCACTTTGAAAATTTCATTCAAATATGAATTTTGTATCATTGATTATTGAATCTATTTCAGCGGCTCCACTCGCGAGAGCCGAGCCGCTTTTAATTATGTCATCGCTTTAGCGCTTTCGTAGAAAGAATTATAAATTATGAATTATGAATAAAATAATTAAGCACTACTCCCAAGCTCAAGCTTGGCACGACCCCCTCAAATGGATGCCCGCCGCCGGCCGTCCAATAGTCATCATCTTCCAAATCACTCCGCGTTCCAATACCTACGAATACGGCCTCGCCGACCACATCGACCGCCCCGCCCACTCCGACATCAACATCACCGACCCCGGCGACTACGACGTCCTTTTCTTCTTCAACCCCGTTTGCTACTGGCGACAAGTCGTCCGCTGGGCTTACCTCGACGACCTCCTCCCCCTCGACCTCAAAGGCAAACTCACCGAACCGCTCTCATACGACGAAGACGACGAACTATGAATTATGAATTAAAATGAAAGACTATCCCGCCAACGTCCCCTGCATCAACCCCTCCGACCGCCATGGCAAACCCTGCCAAGGCACAGCCTTCTTAGCCTATCCAACCGATGAAGCCAAAGCATTATACATCTGCCGCCGATGCGGCACTTGGTTCCGCATCGGCGAAAATCAAGTTCACCCTCTTAAAATGAAGAAATGAATTAACCCCCGCCCGCAATAACCCATAACCCATAACCACGGCTCAGCCGTCATTTTCGTCTCCGGCGAAGGCGCTTTAGCGCCCTGTAACCAATAACCAATAACCCCTAACCAATAACCAATATGAACTGCTTTATCCAACTCCACCGCAACGAAATCTATGATGCCGTAGCGCGCATCGTAGCCCACACCGCCGACAACCTCCCCATCACCGAAGCCGGCGACCCAATGCAACACATCGCAATCACCGACCTCGCTTACCCTTCCCTCGACATCTTCATCGACCAGGCCCTCGACATTATCGCCGCCTCCGTAAGCGACCGCCTCACTTCCGTCAACCGTGGCGCCCAATCTATCGCTTTCACTTTCAGCCTCCCCGCCTCATTTAAAATCGTCCTCCTCGACAACCTCCGTATTAACCTATTCGACATCGTCTCAAACTACGCCGTATCATGCTGGCTAAAACTCGTCAACGAACAACTCGGCAATTCCTACGAACAAAAAGTCGGCACCCTCCTCCATCAACTCACCCTCTCTATCTTCTCTCACCAACGCCCTCAACGATGACAACACTCTGCATTCACAACGCCCTCAGCGCTTACCATCCCCGCCACTGGTGGATGCGTCCGTTCAACTTCATCGCCCGATGCCAAGCCCTCGACCCCATCCTCCTTACTCGCTGGATTCTCCTCAACAATCACGACGTCTGCTTCGACCTCCGCTTCTTCTACAGCTCCACAACTATCTGCCCGGAGCAACCCGCCCACGGCTCCATGATATACCGCTGGCCTCTCGGCGAATCCTTCGACGACATTATCTCTCATCTGTCCGAAATCGCCGATGACTTTCCCGAACATCAAATCTACATCCGCATCATCCTCGAACGCCCCGGCTTCGAATCCGCATTCACACGCGAATGCCAATGCCTCGAACGATTCTTCGAAAGCAATCCCAACGTCACTCTCTTCGGCGGAGTACGAAAAAAAGACTGGAAACAACTCCACCACTTCGCATCCGATGATAACATCGAAGCCCGCCTCGTCCAACACGTCTCCTCTATGGCCTCCGATGCCCGCTGGTACGAGCGATTCATCCCCACTCTTTACGCCCGACGAAAAGCCGACGACCACCAACGAATTATCACCCAAGCTAACGACGACAAAATCCACGCCTTCGACTTCCTCCACCACCTAATCTAATCACAAGCAGCCGCGGCCTCCCAACCCGAAGCCGCGGCTATTATTTTCCCTAACTAAAATAACAACCCCGCTATTTTACTTTCAGCCCTAAAACTAAAATAACAAAATTTATTTTCGTCTCCGGCCACTGCACTTATCCGCCGCGCAGCCTTTTTGCACCCGCTTCGAGCTCTTGCTCGCCCAATAACCATTAACCCGTAACCATTAACCACGGCGTAGCCGTCAAACCTGCACGTCTTTGCGGCTCTCCATATACTGCTGGCGGGTGATGTCTACCGGCGGCGGCGTGTACGCGTTGGGCGGTCGGCGGTAGGGACAACTCAAATCACTGCACCGCACCCGCTCTAACTCGGCCTTGAGGTTGCCTATCTCGCGCTCGGCGTTGAGCCGCTCGCGCTCGGCTGTCAGCAACTCCGCCGTTATCTCTCGCAAGCGTGTGGTCTGCTCCGCAAAGCGCTGCTCCTTGTCCTGCAATTGCGTTTGCAAAAATTCGTTAACCTCATGCAGCACCGCAAACTCGCTGCTGTCGGCCTCGCTCTCAGCCTTGCGGCTCGCCGCCTTGCGCGTCGATATCCACTTGACCAACTCGATGCCGCCCAACGCTCCAACTATCGCCAATATGTTAGTCAGCCAATCCATCTTGCAGTGATGCTTTTACCATCGCCTTGATGGCTGCCACGCGCCCGATGAAGGCGATGTACGCCGCCGTGTCGGCCTTG